>DATCJD010000152.1:0-5295 GCA_036507435.1 Bacteroidota bacterium | reverse complement strand
TGAGCAACGGTGAAGAGAGCTTCTTTGGTTGTTTCCGTGAAGTAGGTTACCTGTAAACCGATCATATCTTCGAGTACTCCGGCGTCAAAGCCGAATTCGATCGTGGTGGTCTTCTCCGGCTTCAGGTCGCGGTCGCCGGGATTCCCAAGACCGATGATGCCTACCTGCTGAAAAGTTCCTGCGGTGAACGTTCTGTCTCGTGTGAACGCTTGGGGGAATTTCCCGGTCAAGCCGTACGACGCGCGGAGCTTGAACGAGTTGACATAGTCGTTCGCGGGCCAGAAGGATTCATCCGAAATGTTGTATGCAATACCGGCTTTCGGGTACGTCTGGAGTCCTGCATCTTTCCCGAACGCCGAGTTCCCATCGACGCGAATGCCCAGGTCGAGGAAAATCCGGTCGAATACGCCGAGGTTTTCAGCGATATAGAATCCGCCCTGGAACAATTGCTGGTTGGACTCTGCCGCCGTAATTGTTGCCGCGTTATCGAAGTCGTCCGTTCCGGGCACCGGGAAATTTGTGCCGGCTGTCTGTTGCTGCCGGTCTTCTTCCCGGAATCCCTGTACGCCGACCGTTAACGTCGAAGTGATATCGCCCGTTTTAGGATACGAAACGGTTGCAGAAGCATCGAGGGAGATTTGTAAGTAATCCCGGTCGAATCGGAACAAGCCGCCGCCCGGTGTGGAGGTCCATTGCGCAGAAGCGACAGGGTTGAAATTGCGCTGCTCGTTCTTCCGGTAGTCGACCCCGATTGTCATCTTGGTCGAGACGAAATCATAGGGTGTATAGTGTGTCGTGAGACCAGACGTGAACCGGTTGATGTTGTCCTGCAAGTCGGGAAGCAGTGCAATCGCCAGCAGGGAGTCCGGGTTGGACGACCGCGTAAATGTGCCCCTCTCGGAGCTGGTGAGCGGGGATGCAATAGCATTGTTGTTATAGTTGTTTCCATACAGCGAGTTGGTAAAGCCTGCGGAGAAATCGAGGGTTACTTTTTCAGCCAGAGAAGCCCGCAACCCGCCGCCGAAGTTGTACAGGCGACTGGTGAGTTTCTGGACGGTTCCTTCGCTGAGCTGCATCCTGCCCGTCACATTATACGTTGCGACATCCGTTCCGCCGGTGACGTTCACGGCGTAATTTTGGAATTGGCCGTCGCGGAGGATTTTATCTTTAGTATAATCTTCGCGCACCCACTTTGTTTCTGCCAGGTCAACGCCCTGGTTTGTGCTGAAGGTCCAGCGAGGCACACCGGCATATCCCTTTTTGGTGAAGATCTGGATGACGCCGTTTGCCGCGTCGGAGCCGTACAGCGTCGCTGCCGCGCCGCCCTTGATGACTTCGACGCGCTCGACATTACCGACAACGATGTCGGAGAGCGAGTTCATCACCAGTCCGCCGGTTCCGCGCTGCAATCGATAATTATCCTGGTTGTCCACACGGACGCCGTCAACAAAAATAACGGGCGTCTGGTTTGCCACCGCGCTGCGCACGCCGCGCGTCCGAATGCGCCCCGCGGTGCCGGGCTGGCCTGAGTTATTGAAACTGACCATGCCGGGGACGCGGGATTGCAGCAACTCGTTGATTGATGTTACGGGAGCGGAGGATATTTCCTTCGCTGTGATCGTTTCAACCGGAGAAGCGAGTCTGCGCTTCTCAATAGCCGCTCCCTGGCCCGTAACGACCACTTCGTCCAGCTGGAATGCAATCACCGACAACGCGAAGTCAACATTGACCGTCACATTCGCGGCAACGGAAGCGTCTTTGCTTTGTTGTCGATACCCGACGTAGCGCACGAGAACCGTGTATTGTCCGGGCGGCACGCCTTTGATGCTATAGACGCCATCCAGGTTGGTGGCGGAGCCGAGTTGTGTGCCGACCAGCGAGACGTTCGCGCCGATGAGCGGCGAACCTTTCTCTACGTCGGTGATGACGCCACGTACCTCGCCTGTTGTCTGGAAAGCGAACATCATGCCGCTTACGAGCAACAGCAGTACGGACGCTAAAAGAGCGCGTTGAACAAAACGCCTTTGCAATCGTTCCATACATCCTCCTTCTTAAAGATGATGAAAGAAAGTAAGTGTGTTACTTGAGGTGTTGAAAAAAAAGGGCGGTCCAGTCCCGCGACGCCGTCGTCAGCGGAACCGGTTACTACAG
This sequence comes from Bacteroidota bacterium, assembly GCA_036507435.1. GTDB lineage: Bacteria > Bacteroidota > Ignavibacteria > UBA10030 > UBA10030 > JAKEEG01. The sequence goes on along the minus strand of DATCJD010000152.1, from coordinate 3,144 downwards.
ATAGGGTATTGTTTCATACATCCTCCTTCTTAAAGATGTTGAAAGGTATAGTGATTTGTTGTTGCGGGTTACATACGAATGACCCAACAAGGGTCGGTGTGGTGTTTCACAAAGAATGATGAAAGGGAAATGTAGTAATGACTGACTGGAAAAAGCCGTGCCGCGGTGAACGTACCGGAACCCGGTGTTTCACGGTAGGGTGTAATGGTGTAATATGGTATTGTAGCGGACATCATTGCTCAAGCCGAACTTAGGCAAGCAAGGGCGCACCCGCACGCGACTCCTTCTTGAAAACATAGTAGAGAAAAAAAAAATAAGAGTCAACTGGGACTGCATGCCTACTTGTAAACATGAACAGCTGTCAAGTTCAAATGGTTCTCAGGACTCATGCTCTGCTAGGAGGCTCTAAATACGCCCTTTTACTTGACATGTGAAAGCTCATGGGACATAATTACTGAGGAAAAATACCGGTCACCCGTGATACCGTTGTCCTATGGCTGATGCTCGAGTTGATTTTTTGGACAGTCACTGGGACCAGCGGCTCAATAAACACTGCCTCAATAGTCTCAACCACCTGGGCGGTGTTTGCGATGTTGAACTTCACAGGTATGGTGAGCAATGTATCCGGGAAGGAATACCACCGGAACGTCATGGTATGTTCCGTAGAAGCGAATGAGAGAGGAGACGTAGGTTTCATGAGCGCGTGTGTTCCAGAGGAGTACGTCACAGTTAGAGTGAATGGCCGGTGGAGTGAATGAACCGTGAGCAGAAAATTCACGGTTGTAGTCGTATCGCTTGTCGTTGTCTCTTGCTTGGTGCGTGCAGTAGAAATCCACTGCTCACCGGAAACTTTAAACCTGTGCAATGTTGCTTCAGTTGTTTTTCCCGACAACTGCGTGTCAATCGTTTCTCCGGCATTAGTGTTGAAAAGTACACGAGTGCCGCTCAGATTATCGTTACTCGCGAGCGCGATAGTACCTGTGTTGGAATCAAGGTTCACAGTTTGTTCAACAGTAATTTTCTGTTTCCACAAGTCGGTGAACGACGGCTGGTAAATCAGTACTCCGGCGCAAACAGCGAAGCCTGAACCGGCAAGTACGAGCCCGCTTTTTTGTCTGAACCGGTTCAGCCAGAAATAATCTACCCCGGAATCGAAACGCAGAGCGGCGTAGCCTAACAGGAATGGAAAAGACCAAAGCGAAAAAAGAAGAATATAAAAAAGATGCATAATGACCGAGACGAACATGGACCTCGGAAATGCTCCAAATGCGTGCGCCAGGAGTTCAAACCCTTCTGAAAAGGCAAGGTGATACATGAAGTGCACCGAGAGACACCAAAGGAGAATTCGCAACAGTTTTTGCCGAACAAAAACCGCAAGCGAGAGTAACAGCAACGCGCTCACGGGATAGAAAGCAAGCTTGACAGAACCCAACGCGAGGATCAAAATGAAGATTGTGAGAAGAATTACAGCACGCAAAAAATAACGGCTCGGATTTTTACTCATATGTAAGTGTTTTGCAAGCTGAAGGGCGAGCCAAATCCCTACCAAAGCGCCTAGAAAACCTAATACAAAGTAACCGGTTAAGTAACTCCACCACGGGAATCGTATGCCTTTCAGTACACCGACAATATTTTCTGAAAGCCAGACCGATGTTTGAATAATGAACATTAACACAAATAATTTTAACCCGGGTATCTTAAAATCTTTTTGGGGAATGACTTCACCCGCGCTCCCCATCTGTGTACGAACGACAGTGAATCGTCTGCGAAGGGCGAACCACGCCGTTATCGCGAGCACAAAACTTATGACTGTGATTCCTTGTAGCATCCAGAACGGAACGAAGAGCTGAAAGAATCCGGTATCGAACAAATAGTATTGTCCGGTTTTTTTTTCCGGTACTCCGCCGTCGAAGCGTTCGATGAGCTTATACACGAGGTCGCCCGAACGCTGTAGCCCGGAAATAATGAAATTATCGAAATGGTCTTGCGGCGTGTGAATCGGGTCGTTCGGGTCGGAGGTAAAATCGATAGCGGGTATTTCCTGCTCGAGAAACGGCTGGTGGTCCGAGCCGACACCGCCGCCGGGAATGGCTGAATTCAATGTAAAGAAATGTGTCGGGTATGCTAAACCTGTGTAACCGAGCGCATCGAATTCTTCGTACGCCGCTCGCACGAGCCATTCGGGCGCGCTGTGTTTCTCGACGTCAATGAACGGCACCAGGATGTCCGAACCGTTCGCCATATCAACCTGAAACATGAGCGCGACGTCATTGATGCGTGGAAAGTGACCGACAAAGTAACGTGAGCCGACTAACCCCTGTTCTTCGCCGCCGAAGAGCGCAAAGACGAGCGTTGATTCGTTTTGTTTTCCTTGCGATTTTTGGTGAGCGAACACGCGCGCGAGTTCGAGCACGACCGCACTGCCGGAACCGTCGTCGTTTGCGCCGGCGAAATCCGGGTCGGCGGAATCAATGTGCCCACCGATGACGATGATGCGCGAACTCGTTCCGTTGATGACGCCGACCACAACTCCCGTGTTCGTGATAACCGGAGCGTGTGCTAACTGACTCGTCGCTCTGTCGATGGGCATCATGTATGCATCATCTAACCCGAACTCTTGAAATTTCCCAATTGCAAATGACATTGCTTTACGTTCGTTCGGCGAACCCATGGGCCGTGAACCGATTTCTACTGCAAGCGTTTTCAGGTACGTGGCGGCGCTATCGAGCGAGAAGGGGGTTTGCGCATTCAATGCAACCGTTAAGCACAAGGAGGCAAGGGAGGTCAAAAAGAGAAGGTTCATGGATAGTATCCATAGCAAACCTGCGAGGTCTTCAAGACCTCGCAGGTCTCGGGCGTTATGGTAATGTCTTAGTTTGGTGGGTCAGACATTCATGTCTGACGTTTTTGACATTTGACAGGCAGGAATGCCTGTCCCACCTAGCTATGCTTTTGAAATTAAGACACTACCGGCATTATGAGGACGTTGACTTTGGCGCACCCTTTCTCTACATTTGCGGAGTTCTTGTAGCTGGAACTTGCCTGCAATCGCACCGTAGATAGTGTGTAGGGACGCAGACGCATCCCTACAGCACTTTTCCGATCAATAGAATGGAGACAGCATGAAAGGTCAAATCCTCGATT
>DATCJD010000151.1:0-7484 GCA_036507435.1 Bacteroidota bacterium | reverse complement strand
TCCTGTCGAATGCGTTTTAGCTCTCTGCTGGCATTATCGTGGATGGCGCCGGATTCATCTATAGCACTTTCGATGTTGTATTCAACCACTTTTTCGAAAAACAAATCCGGCAGGAAGAGCGCAAGGTGAGGATAGAGTGTTCTGCGTTTAGTCAGGAAGGCGTGGACGAGGCGAGCCGCCCTCAGAGTTGAGGCAACTTCCAATAATTCCTGTGCAGTCAGCAGGTGATTTTCAACAAGCGTTTTTTTCAGCGCGGGAGAAATATCCTTCAGCCCGTCAATTGGAACGGCTCCTTCGGCGACAAGTAATTCCTTCGCTTCGGAGACGCGCTGTAATTCTTCTTGAATCGCGGTGCAACCTGTCAGGGGAGACAAATGCCGGGCACGCATACGCCCGGGTTCTGAACTGGTCAGGCGGGCTACGCGGTCTTTTACTTTGTCGAATTCGAGTTTCTGAAGAGCGGAAGTAAAATGGTGTTGCGGGTTAACAACGGAACTCATGTGTTATTTTTGAGTTTTCGATAGCGTGTCGCGCGCAGTAGGCATTTTTTTAGCAGCCTCATCAGCCTGCTCTTTCACCGTTTTGTCTATCATATCACGCATTTTATCGCTCGCCGAAAGCGTATCCGTAATAATCGTGCCGACGCCTTGTTCTTTCAGTTTTTCAATAGTGCCGGAAACTTGCGGCACAGTGTCGGTGACGATATTCAGCAAGTCGGATGAGACATTGCGCACCAAATCGTACGCGCGGGATTCCTTCAATGTTCTTTGACTTGGGACATCATTGATTGCAAAAATCGTTAAAATAACGCTCACGACAAGGGCTGTATGCAACCCGCCCAAGAATGAGCCGGCTATCCGGTCTGCAAGCCCGCCAATCTTATACTTGTCTGTCAACACGCGGTATAACATCGATTGCAAGAACAACAGACAGAAAAAGATAATCAAATACGCGTGCAAGGAAGCCCATTGGGGGTCGCTGTTCAAGTGTTCCTTCATGACCGAGCCGAGGTCGTTCATGAAGAATTTCGCTACAAACATCGCTCCAAATGTGACAAGAATTGACACGATTTTCCGGACCGCGCCGTCTCGGAAGCCAAGCAGACCGCCGGCAATAATGGGAAGTACAATAGCAAAGTCAACAAACATAAGTTATCCTTCTAATTTAGCTTTGACGAGTTCCTGCACTACCTTTCCGTCAATTTTCCCCTTCAATTCTTTCATAGCCAACGGCATGACTTTTCCAAAATCCTTTGCCGATGATGCGCCGGTTTGGGCGATCAAACGCACCACAACCTGTTCCGCTTCTTCAGGCGTGACTTGCTTTGGCAGGTACAGGTTTATAATCTCCAACTCCTTCTCTTCTTGTTGCGCTAATTCCTCCCGCCCGCCTTGGCGGTACATCTCAATGGCTTCTTTCCGTTTCTTTACGGCGGTCATTAAAACGGCAAGTTCGTCTTCCGGCGTAATCTCTTTTTTGTCTCCGCGCTTTGAGAGTTCGATGAAATGCGCGCGCAAGGAGCGAAGAGTTTCCAGCTTAAGCTTCTCGCCTGAACGCATCGCGCTCTTCATATCTTCCGTGATCTGTTCGTTCAGCGCCATAGTAAGGTTCACAATTTAAGTAAAAAAGGCAAGTGCGCGGCAGCACCTGCCTTTACAGTACAACAAAATAAGGCATTTTATTCGTAATTGATGAATTCTTTCACAGCTTTTGCATCGCGGAGTAATTGATGCGGAGCGCATCACCCTTCCGTAACTGCTGTTGGATGTCGGTCACGATTCCCATCCGCGCGCCTTCGTCAATACGCAGAGACATGATGACGTTTGGAATGTCCTGGCGTTTCTTTGCCGCAATCTGTTGAATTTCCGGAATAAGAATGATATTGTCGTCGATTTGCACGCGGGTATCGCGCCCAACCCAGATATACGACACGAGACGCTTGTTGTCGATTTTCTCCAACTGTATCGCAGTGGGCAAGGTGTACGTGACTTTCACATCATACTCCCGCAGGACTGTGCTCACCATAAAGAACATCAACAACATAAAAATAATATCCGGCATCGATGACGTCGGGATGTTTTGCTTGGTCGAGGCTTGCTTTTTCTTAAATTTCATAGGGATTATCGCGTTTGTTCTGGTTCGGCAATGGAGATTTTCTGCGGCACTTTCTCCCGCACTTCCTGCGTCTGCTCCTTTGTTAACTGCTTCAGCGGTGTGCCATACGTCTGCAAGGCATAATCTTCCCGCAAGTTTTGGTATGCCTGTTTAATCTCGTCGAGCGTCGCGATATACACACGATACGGGGTATCCCGGTCAACCTTGACGGAAATAATCAACTTTTCGTTTGCCTTGATTTTATTGATGACGATCTCGTGAATCTGCGAAACAGATGTTAACTCGTCATCCAAGAGAACTTCACCCGAGGCGTTCACGAGCACTTTGAGAAGATTTTCCGTTTTGACCTTAACCAGCTCGGTTTCATCCGGCGGCGGCGGCAACACTAAACCGATACCGGTATCGACGTCAATCGTTGTCGTCACGAGAAAGAAGAGCAATAAGAGAAACGTGATGTCCGCCATCGAACTCGTTTGAATCTCAGCCCCTCTATTTTGTGGTTTTCTTAACATGATTCGAAAGATTCCGTGCGATTGTTATCGTTTATGGTCTGAAACTTTTTTTCCTGATTTCATCACTACTAAAGAGTCGATTAATTCAATGGAGCTTTCTTCCATGTCGATAACCAAACGGTCGATACGTGAAACGAAGTAATTATAGAGCACCTGGAGAATCATAGCAACAACCAGTCCGAACAGAGTCGTCAACAATGCGACGGAAATACCGCCGGCGACGATTTCAGGAGAAATGTTCCGCGCTTCTTTAATAGCATCGAATGCCTCGATCATACCCTGCACTGTTCCTGTAAAGCCGAGCATAGGAGCAATCGAAATACACAGCGAAATCCACACAAGCCCTCTCTCGAGGAATGCCATTTCGATACCACCGTAGCTGATGATGGCTTTCTCTGCGGCTTCGATTCCTTCTTCGGCGCGCAACAGGCCTGCCTGAAACACGCTGGCAATCGACCCGCGGTTATTCGCGCACACATCTAATGCCTTTTGGATGCCACCTTCGTCTAATGCTTTTTTCACACTGAGGAGAAATTGTCGTGTGTTGACGGAAGCCTTATTCAACGTCCAGAACCGCTCTATACAAAACGCAAGTCCAATAATAAGTGTAAGCAGGATTGGGTGCATAAATCCGCCGCCATCCACGTATTTCGTTTGAAGCCAGTTCAGAGCCCCTCCTTGTTCTGAAGCAGCCTGGAAGAAAAAAGTCACCAGACCCAAGATATCCATTTAGATATTCCTCCTAAAGTGAAGATGTGTAATAGTAATCGGGATAAGCAAAAAGACAAGGGAAAGTATATCAAAAGAAGGGTTAAAAGTCAATAACATTTCTTTGAGCCGACAGATATCTATACTCCGCCAAATGCCCGTATCGTTGTGCCGTTGATTTTTCCGCCGGCTTCGGAACAGAGAGAACAAATAATGTCGGCAATCTCTTCCGGTTTCACCCACCGGGAGGTATCTTCGCCAGGCATGGATTCTGCATTTTCCTTTGTGAAAATGATGCTCGGAGCAATGGCATTCACCGTAATCCCAGTGCCCTTCTGTTCATCCGCCGCAATTTCTGTCAAGAGAACAACACCTGCTTTCGAAATCGTATAGGCGCTCTTGTTTGCCGACGGCTTGAGCGCTGTCATGGCGGCTATACTGATAACCCTGCCATACGGCTGTCCGTTCATCCGTCGCAAGCCTTCACGCATACACAAAAAAGTTGAACGAAGGTTGAGGTTCATCATCTTGTCCCAGTCCGTTATCGTCGTATTGGCAACCGGTTTTCCCGGCACAAACCCTCCGACCGTGTTGACCAAAATATCAACCCTGCCGAAATCTGTAAGGACAGCGTCGAACAATTTCATAACATCGGTTTCATCCGAAACGTTCGCTTGAATAAACTTGAGGGCTTTGTGAGGGGCTGGAAACTTCTCTTTGTCACTAAAATACGTCGCGGCTACCTTCGCCTCCTCGGCAAGAAACCGCTGGACAATAACCGAGCCAAGTGCGCCGGTACCGCCCGTGACCAATGCGACTTTATTATTTAGTGTCATAGAAAAAACATCCTATATATTACCCATGTTTTTCCGTACGTAGTTGAACGATGAACATTTTTGTTGGACCGTCCCACACGATTTTATTTTTATTTAACGACCACCATGAAAGAAACTTTTCAATCTCTGCTCTGGAGAATTCCAGTTGCACATGCGCGCGCAGAACGTCATATGCATCTTCAGCAAAAATTCCGTTTTCCCGTGCGATCACTGCAAGCGGAAGGCACGCATTCATATCACCTATCTCAAAAGCTGTTGAAAGAAGTGCGAGCTTCAGCTCAGGGTCTTCTTCAGTTTGTGCGGCTCGAATGAGAGTTTCACCATCGCGGCTTTGACCGAAAGCTCTCACGGCATTCAGGACACTCCGCCGCACCTGGTCGGATTTATCCTGCACTAAAGCGAGAATGTTCGGCAAATATCTTTTTTCCCGCAAAGCAATCAACAACTCCACAGCAGACCTGCGCACCTCCGCATCGTCATCAGTGAGCCGTTCGACAACAAGCGGAAGCCATTGTTCCTTGGTGTCTGTAAATTCCTGTAAATTTCCTATCGCTGTCAATCGATCAGTGCTGATCTTGCTCTCAAGCATGTGTACAGTATGTTCCAACGGGTCTTCTTGTGGCTTCTTCATGAGAAACACACCAGCAATAAACAAACCGGCAACGAGAACATAGAGAAACAAATTGCGAAGCGCAATGAGCGTGTTATTGGAAGTGCGAACGTACCGAGCCATCCCTCCCGCAAGCAACGCCGCGGCGAGCAAGCAAACAATCAGCGGACTCGTCGGAAGCCCCGTGTCCCAAGATAGTTTGACTCCAAGAATGCTGATCAACGCGCCGCCTATCCAGCCGATAAGCAATCTGGTGCTCAGCTTATCCGAAAATAACATTGCTCCGACCGCCGGAATAACCAGATAGCTAAATACAAGGAAAACTCCGGCAATCGAGACCGAACTGGTGATCACAAATCCAAAGGACATATAAAAGAGAAAATCCCATAGCCGAACGTTAATACCCTCTTCATCCGCCTTCACAGAATCAACTGAGATTGCCATAAATTGCTTGCGGAAAATGAAATGAAACAACCCGACGAGCGCGTAGATAATCGCCGTCTTGATCACCGTGCCTGATTGCACCCACAGAAGCTCGCCTTTGATGATATGGTCAAGCTCTTGCGGTCCTAACGCGCTGCGCGACAGCACAAGAATTGTTGCAGCAAACGTGACTGCATACACAATGCCGATAATCGCCTCGTGCGGCACACGCTCACCCTTCATACGCGTAATCGAAAAAACAAACGCACCAAAAATTGTGAACGCCAGCGAATAAAAATATAATTCTGTCGCGTCCTTGGATATTTCGTAACCGAGCAAGACACCGACGACAGTACCAAGAGCGGCTATTTGCGCGAGGGCGAGGTCGACAAAAATCACCTTGCGGGCGATCACGTGTACACCAAGGTACACGTGAATGCCCGTCAAGACCAAACAAGCGGCGAGCGGCCACATCATGCTCGAAGGAAGATAAAAGATATTTTCCATAGCGTCGGTTATCTGAAGAGTCACCGCCTCACAGGGCTATCGCAATGTGTTCTACAAGGCTTGAAATGAGCTTTTCGTACGTATCCACTTCCTCCGACGCACCCACGTCTATATATGTGACGACGACCTTCGCAGAGGTTTTATTTGAAACATACTCCGCTGCTTCGCGTGAGTAGAAATTATCGTTCAGAATAAGAGGAATATGTTCACGGGTGATCATCTCGATAACGGCATCGCGTCGTTGGGGCGGGGGTGGAATGCCCGGCTTGTCCTCTAATTCGCCGGAAATGAGTAAACCAAATCGGTCCGCGAAATATACGTAGGTTTTGTGATAAGTGACAATCTTTTTTCCGCTCAGCTTCGACGCCTTCTTCAACCAGCCACCTAGCAATGGAGAAAGGTTTTTTGATTCCAACCATTCCATCAGTTCATTGTTCTTCGCTTTCCTGCTCAGAATATCCCCTGCTTTGGCGCCGACAGCCTTCAGAAGTTCATCGCCGAACAATTCGGAATCCAGCCTTGCCTGAAACTGCTCGGCATGCTTCCGGAAGTACTCTCCGTTTGCCGGGTCGATCTTCGATAATCGAGCGGCGATATTCTCTGCAATTATCTTCATGTTGAGGGGGTCAAGCCAGACGTGGGGGTTCCCTTGAGGATGAATATCTCCCCACGCACGGGAAACTTCAATAGGCAATTCCTTCACAGGAATACTCAACGTCGCAATCAGGTGTCCCTCGCTTCCAGGCTGGATCTTCGGATTTCCGGACGCGTCGGTAACGTTTTTCGCCCACATGTCTAAGTTCAACCCGTTTTCAATGAACAGGTCCGCTTCGTTGGCAATTTGATTCATCCGGGGCGTAGGGGTAACATAATGCGGGTCTTGCCGCGGATTGGAGAGTGCCGTCGCGTTGACTTTCTCCCCCCCCACTTGTTCAGCTACATATTTTAAATAGTTTAACGTCGTTACGACGTTGATTTTCTTATCCTGTGAAGAAAGTGATGGCAGAGTACACAGGAGAGCAATACTTATCGTGGTCAGTAATTTCATAAGTTTCCTTTCCAATCGACAAAAATCGACTACCGGTTAACCCAATACGGCTCTACCGGATGAGACCCAAAAACGAAATTGATTTCGAAATTCACGCTGGTATTCTTCTCGAAACCCGGCACGTCACTTTTCCGGTGGTCGATGCCCGCGCGCAGACGAAGAAATTCTGTCGTGTAATAACTTAAGTATCCTGAAAATGCGGTCGTCTCTAAGCGGTCGTCGTACGGTTCCTGTACCCAGTCATATCGAGTGCCGAAGTACCAGGAATAGGAAAGCTGGTACTGGACATACGCAAACCATCCCGAGGGCTGTTGCGTCATCACCTCGCCCCCTTCATTAAACTCGTGCTTCGCGGTGTACCACTCTCCTCCAGCGACAAAGGAACGCGACGACCTGTTTTCCGACGGGCTCCACTTGTAGGTGAGGTCAATACCATAGAGATTGGTTAAACTAAGCCCGCGCTCACGGTACGCGCTAGTTCCGAGCACGAACAAATGCTCGTTCTGCCAATCAGCAGAAAGATTTAACCTGCCGATATACGCGACCCGTCCGCCTTCATGTCCCTGCGAAACGCGAAGCTCGCCGCCTCGAACCACGTCAAGATTCATCTCCAGTGTCGAGCCCGGCAGTGGATTGGGCAAAAAGAAATCAACATCCACCCCGACGGGAGCGTGCCCCGATTCGAAAAAATCGCCGTGCTCGGTTCCAAACAGGCGCGACACTAC
>DATCJD010000150.1:0-2607 GCA_036507435.1 Bacteroidota bacterium | reverse complement strand
TGGACGCCACATTTTTTTATGAGTTTGCAAACCAACGTTCTGCGAGATACGAACGGGTATTTCTCCGTGTGCCACGAGGGACGGGAAACTACCGATATAAAGGCGACCTCAACGGCAACGGAGTATCGGAGGAAAACGAATTCGAGCTTACTCGTTTCGACGGGGAGTATGTAGTGTTTCTTGCCCCAGGCGATCAACTTATTCCAGTACTCGACCTTAAAACAAGCATGCGTTTTCGACTGGAGCCGCAACGCTTTTTTCGCCAGCCCGCAACAATGCTTGAACGGGTCTTGAGTGCGCTTTCATCGGAGACATTCATCCGTGTTGAAGAAAGAAGCTCCGAAACAGATGTGAAACAAATATATTTGATGAACCTAAGCAGGTTTCTGAACCAGCAGACGACGCTATCGGGGGCGCAATATATTACTCAGGACATGCATATTTACGAGCATCGCGCTGATTTCTCAACCCGCTTTCGTTTTACCCAGCGCAAATCTCTTCTTCAATTGGTGTCCGCGACTGAAAAAAGTTTCAATACCGAGCGTTCTGTCCGTATTCGTTCCCAAATGTTGCCGGAAATCGGCAATCAAACGGAATTTATACAGGGTGTTGACCGTGTGAACGCGACTGCTCAGACGCCGCGTGAACGTGATGTATTCGCCGTTTCTCTTAACTCGGATTTTTCTTATCGCCCCGAACCAGCGTGGGAAGTTGGGTTGAGGTTTGAGGTCAAACGTGTGGAGGATCGCTTGAGAAATCCCGTTCCTATTGTTGATATGAATGAACAGAGCGTTCGCACGAGTTATTCTTTCTTCGGCACGGGTCAGGTGCGTGCTGAAGTAAAGCGCGAAGAAGTTATCTTGTCGCAAGGGGTGCAAGACCCGGCTCGCCCATTCCCGTACGAGTTCACCAATGGCAAGGTGATTGGCAAGAGCCTCTTGTGGCAACTTGCTTTTGAGTATAGATTTAACCAACATATGCAAATAACCTTACACTACAACGGACGTAGAGAAGGAGATCGTTCTACCGTCCACACGGGGCAAGTCGAAGCAAAAGTATTTTTTTAATTCACCACAGGATGAAAACCATGCAAATACGGTATCGACCGTCATTTTTACTTGTAAGCGTTGTGTTGACAGCATTGTCGTGCGGTCCAACAAGTAATGAAGAGATTTTTGTGTATCAGGAACTTGCTGAGATTACTGCATTTTCCGTCCCTGATTCAGCATCTGCTGCGAGTATTCCCGTCACTATTTCTGCGATTCTCGGAAAGACAACGGCTTCAAGCCTTGAAGCAATCGTATGGGAGCGAACCGATTCTTTGTTTCAGTTCGCAATCTATGCGAAGCGGCTTGATAAGTTTGGTGAACAATACCAGACAAAAGACATTACGCTCGATACGACGCTTACACTCACAACAAATCCCCCGCGTTTCGGACTTCATTTTTTTAGGATTGTCTCATCCACCGGAATTGCTTTACTTGATTCAACACGCCTCTATTAAGTACGCAATATATTTTTCCGACTGATAACTCCATTGTGAAACCTTGCGACTTGTTGAGACGGCATCCGTTTATTGCCACTTTGAATCTTATTCACTATATTTACTAGTTATCCCTTCCATTGTTCAATCGAGTCTCTCGCGGAGATTTCCATGGCGTCGCAGAACATTACATCGGTGTTACAAGAGCAACGCGTCTTCAAGCCCCGGGTTGAATTCTCCCGGCGCGCCCATGTGAAATCGTTCGCGCAGTATAAAAAGCTGTACGACGCCTCGGTCAAACACCCGGAAAAATTCTGGGCGTCGGTTGCTTCGGAACTTGACTGGTTTCGAAAATGGAAAAAAGTGCTCGTGTGGAAGTTGCCCTTTGCAAAATGGTTTGTCGGTGGTAAAATTAACGTCTCGCACAATTGCCTCGATAGGCATCTTACCACATGGCGTAGAAATAAAGCCGCGCTCATATGGGAAGGGGAGCCGGGTGAGACACGGACGCTGACCTATCAGCAGCTTCACCATGAAGTCTGTAAATGTGCCAATGTGTTAAAATCGCTCGGCGTAGTAAAGGGCGATCGTATTGTCCTGTATATGCCGCTCATTCCTGAACTTGCCGTGGCGATGCTTGCGTGCGCCCGTATTGGCGCTACGCATTCGGTGATTTTCGGCGGCTTTAGCGCTCAGGCTCTCATTGACCGCATTACCGACGCTCAGGCAAACGTTGTCGTCACCGCCGACGGTGGTTTTCGACGAGGGGCAATCGTTCCGCTCAAAGCAAATGTGGACGAAGCGCTGAAACAAACGCCGTCGGTGAAACACGTTCTGGTCTATAAACGGACAGGACACGACGTCCATATAGAACCGGGCCGCGACCACTGGTGGAGCGCGCTGATGCAGAATGCTTCCGACGTCTGTAAGGCGGAAGAGCTTGATTCCGAGCACCCGCTGTTCATACTTTATACAAGCGGCAGTACCGGCAAACCGAAAGGCGTTTTGCACACGACTGGCGGGTACCTCACCGGTACATATATTACTACGAAATGGGTCTTTGATATACAGGACTCTGATACATATTGGTGTACGGCGGATATCGGTTGGGTGACGGGACATTC
>DATCJD010000149.1:0-6099 GCA_036507435.1 Bacteroidota bacterium | reverse complement strand
GATTGGCGTTCTGGTAGGAAATCGAATCGTACGCGCCACCGGGCACATTGAAGCCGCCGTTGTAGCCGGCGTCAATGAGCGCCCATGCTTTCTTTTCTTCGTCGGATTTACAGTTGATGAACTCCGGGATGTCCGGGTGGTCTGCGTTCAGGATGACCATCTTCGCGGCGCGTCGCGTCTTGCCGCCGGATTTAATCACGCCGGCGAACGCGTCGAAGCCCTTCATGAACGAAACGGGACCGGACGGCGTACCGCCGCCGGAGAGTTTCTCGCGCGAAGAGCGGAGCGTCGAGAGGTTCGAGCCGGTTCCCGACCCGAACTTAAAGAGCATGCCTTCTGTTTTCGCGAGTCCGAGGATAGATTCCATCGAATCCTGCACGGAGTTGATGAAGCACGCCGAGCACTGCGGGCGGTCTTCCACGCCCACGTTAAACCACACCGGGCTGTTGAACGCCATGTACTGGTTCACGAGCAGGAACACCAACTCGTCGTAAAAAATGCCGGCGTCTTCTTCACTGGCGAAGTAGCCGTCTTTCAATCCCCATTTCAAATAGCTGAGTGCGACGCGCTCCACGAGTTGCTTCACACTGCGTTCGCGTTCGGGCGAGCCGAGCGGTCCGTGAAAATATTTCGATGTAACGACGTTCGTGGCGGTCATCGACCACGACTTGGGAAACTCCACGTCCTTCTGCTCGAAAATCTTTTCACCCTTTTCATTGGAGATGACGGCAGTGCGCAACTCCCATTCAATCTCATCAAAAGGATGGACTCCCGGCTTGGTGAAGAAGCGTTGGAATTTCAGCCCTCGCTGTGTGGTGGTGGTGTCGGCGTTCCCCTGAGCGACCGAAACCGGCTGTACATCTTTGTCAATCATTATTGCTCTCCGTGTGTTAAAAAGTTAATGTGAATAAAACTACTCTACTCGAATCAAAAAGCCATCCCCGACCCTGACAGAAGCAGGGAGGATGGTCTCGATGTCAATTCTGTATGAGAACGTTGGGGCGAGGTCGCATTAGCATTTGGAACATTTTCTCTTTAACTACGTGAACGGTTAAGGAAGGGAAAAGTCTGGACAACTGGCTAATGCAACTGTTTTGAATATAGGAGCTTCGCGGTGTTTTGTCAAGTTAAAAGTGAAATTTTTTTTGTCAAGACCTTTATTCATAGAAGATAACGAGGATTTCGCTATGTTAATTTTTCTTCAAGTCGTGGAGAATGCTTCATTTCAATTCATTATGGGCGTCATTGAACGTTCAATGACCGCCGGGAGCACAGCGTCCGCTATAAGATAGAGGGGAGGGTTCAAGTGAGTTGCGGGAATGTCGTAAGCTTCGGCGGAATAACGAATTCAGTTGCATCTGCGGGAGCGATACATTAATTTTGAGCCGCGCCTCAAGTAAACGCAACCCCCGTTTCTTAGCGAAGGTCTCCCGACCGAGCTTTGGACTACGGGGGTAGGGTTCGTTTCTTGGCGAAGGTAATATTAGAGAGGACTACCCATGGCAACAGTTGTCTCGTTTTCGACGGTCAGCGAGATGTTCGAGAAGATTGCGGCGAAGTACGCCGGCGAACAGCGACCTATGCTCATGTATAAAGTCGAGTAACAATACCGGGGCATCTCTTATAAAGAGTATTCGCGGAATGTGGAGTTGTTTGCGACCGGCTTGGCTTCGCTCGGCGTGAATAAAGGAGACCGACTGGCGATTATCGCGGAAAACCGCCCGGAATGGATTGTCGCCGATATGGCGATGGTATGCCTCGGCGCGGTCAATGTGCCGATTTATCCCACCCTGACTCCGAAGCAGATCGAGTTCATTTTCAACGATGCCGGCGTGAAAGTCGCCATCGTCTCGAATACCTTCCAGCTGAATAAAATCCTGAAGATAAAGAACGACGTGAAAACGCTCGAGCATATCATCGTGATGAACGAGCATGATGCGACGGAGGGAACGCAGACGTACACCAAGATGTATGCGCGGGGCGGCGACTATGAACGGGCGCATCCGGAGTTCTTTCGAGAGAGCATCAAGCGCCCGAAACCGGAAGATTTGTTGACAATTATCTACACCTCGGGCACTACCGGAAACCCCAAAGGCGTCATGCTCACGCACAGCAATATGTCTTCGAACGTCCAGGAGTCCGCGCGCGCTATTCCGTTCGGTCCGGAGGATGTGTTCCTTTCGTTCCTGCCGCTATGCCATTCGTTCGAGCGGATGGCGGGCTACTACACGGCGATGTCCTGCGGCGTGATGATTGCGTACGCGGAGAGCGTCGAAACCGTGCGCGATAATTTATTGGAAATCCGTCCATCAATTGTCACGACGGTGCCGCGGCTGTTCGAGCGTATTCACAGCCGCATCTTGAAAAATGTGGAGAGCGCGCCGCCCGTACGGCAGAAAATTTTTCACTGGGCGGTGAACGTCGGCAAAGAGTACGCGAAAGCAAAGCGGCGCAAGAATATTTCTCCCGCGCTCAAACTCAAACATACGGTCGCGAGCAAGCTCGTGTTCTCGAAATTACAGGAACGTACCGGCGGACGCATCCGCTTCTTCGTTTCCGGCGGCGCGGCGTTGCCGAAAATGCTCGGCGAATTTTTCGAAGCGGTCGGCATTCAAATCATCGAGGGGTACGGATTGACGGAGACCTCGCCCGTGCTGACGGTGAACCGGCTCGACGATTATAAATTCGGTACGGTCGGCCGCCCCATCGCGAACGTGGAAATTAAAATTGCGGACGACGGAGAAATTCTTGCGCGCGGTCCCAACATCATGAAAGGGTACTTCAATAATTCCGCGGCGACCGTGGAAGTGATCGACAAGGACGGATGGTTCCACACGGGCGACGTCGGGATGTTCGACCCGGAGGGCCACCTGATGATCACCGACCGCAAGAAGCACCTCTTCGTCAGCTCTGGCGGGAAGAATATCGCCCCGCAACCGATTGAAAATCATTTCCTTGAGAGCAAGTTCATCGACCAGTTCGTGCTCATCGGCGACGGGAGAATGTTCCTGACCGCGCTCATCGTGCCGGAGTTCGAGATGCTGAAAGAGTGGGGGCGCGCGCAGCGGATTGAGAGCGCAAGCGAAGCGGAATTGGTCGCGCACGTCGAAGTGCGGAAGATGTTCCAACAAGAAATAGACGCCATCCAAAAAGATTTGCCAAACTACGAACGCGTGCGGCGCTTCGAACTTCTTCCGCAAGCGCTCTCGGTGGAGAACGGCGAGATCACGCCGACGATGAAAGTGAAACGGAAAGTGGTGGAACAGAAATTCGCGCACCTTATCGAAAAGATGTACGAAAAGATTGCGTGATAGAAAAGCACACGTCATAAAAAAAGCCTGACCGTATGGTCAGGCTTTTTTTTATTTTTCGCGTCGTCCCTTCTCTACGAAAAGGAAGAGTTTTAGAAAAATTAGTACTCTTCCCGTTTGATGCGCGTGAACGTCCTCCGGATAATTTGGTCGTTCACAATCCATGCATCCGGGTAGCCGCGCTGGATGACGGCGACAAGCGCGCGATTGGCATCGAAACGCGAAAGGTAATCGCCAACGCGGACTTTATACACCGGCGGGTCGTAGACGACATACAGCGAATCGCTGGAGAGCGCTTCCGCCGCAGTTTGTCTCGCGAGGTTCGCCTCGTCGATCTTCGCGCTCGCGAAAATCTGAATGCGGAATCCCTGCACGATGGTTTCTTCGACGCTCACACTGTCTGTGCCCGCGTCGAGAATCGGCGGTTCCGGTTCCCCATACACGCGTTTCTCTGCGGCTTTCACCTCTTCATCGAAATCCGATGGACGGAAAGACGACTCAAACACGGCGAGCGGAGCTTTTTCTTTCGGCTCGACAGCCGGTTGTTGACGCGGCGCGGTTGCCGGAGCTTCACGCGACGCCGTGCATGCGTTCAGCAACAGAAGGATTGTGATGAACGGGAAAATTATTTTGCGACAGTATTGAGCCAGCATTCTACATACTCTTTGGGATAGGAAAACATAATGTGGCGCATAATGCGGGATGCTTCTTCGCGGGTCTCGAATTTACCTATACTTACACGGTACAGTTTGAGTGATGGTTCATATTGATTGAACACAAGGTAAGTAGTGAAGCGCGTCTTGGCAAGCTGTTGAGCTTGCAACGCGTGATGCGGTTGTGTATAAGCGCCGATTTGCACAGTGAAAGCGACTTCCGCATTGTCACCAGAACCCGGCGTAGAACGCGTTGCGGGTTTGTATTGTGTGGACATCGACGCGACGAGCGTATCTTGATTTGTCGTGAACGAAGTCCCCGGCAGTTGCGCGCCGCCCGCAGTGCCCCGCTGTGCAGTTTCGTCGGATGAACCGCATGCTGCAAACAGAGCCGAGATAACTATAAGAAAGAGGAGAACTGTTTCAGTTTTCATTGCACTCAATCAATAACCCGTTGCGGCCGGTTCTTTTTCGCCCAGCACGATCTTCACGCTGGCACTCGCGCCGATGCGGTCTGCGCCGCTTTCGATAAGCTCCCGCGCCTGTTCCTGTGTCCGCACCCCGCCGGAAGCCTTCACGCCGAGGGCACCGCCGACCACTTTGCGCATCAGCCGGATATCGCCAGCCGTCGCCCCGCCTTTGGAAAACCCGGTTGAGGTTTTTACAAAATCCGCCCCTGCCCGCTTTGCAAGCGCACAGGCGCGCACTTTTTCCTCGTCCGTCAGCAGTCCTGTCTCGATAATAACCTTCAATATTGACCCCGAGCGGTGGGCGAGGTTAGCCAACGACCGGATATCGTTCTCCACATAGGTGTCGTCGCCGGATTTCAGCATCCCCACGTTAATGACCATGTCCAGTTCCCGCGCGCCGTCCCGGACGGCAATTTGGGCTTCGGCGACCTTGGCTTCGGTCGAGGTTGCCCCCAGCGGAAAGCCGATGACGGTACATACTTTTACGGTCGAACCCCGCAACAGTTGCGCACAGCGTTTGACGTACGAGGGGTTAATACAGACGCTGGCGAAGCTGTATTGCTTTGCTTCCGCGCACAGTTCCTCGATTTGCTGCAGCGTCGCCTCCGGTTTGAGGAGTGTATGGTCGATCAGGTGTGCGATAGCAACGTCGAAGGTTGCGCTCTTCAGCCCCACGCCGGCGGAGATACGGTCCGCGCCGCTGAAGACGACATTGCGTACCCCGGCTTGGTTGTGGACGACGCAGAGATTATCCGAGCATACGCCGTCTTCACAACAGAGATGCGCGTTGGTCTCTTTGATGACTTCGTCAATCAGCTTGACGATACGATCTCTATCGATGGGATTCAATCGGTCTAATGTCGCTTGCGATGGCATTTTTTTTCCTCCCCCTTTTGTCCCCCTCTCTGAGGGGGATAGAGGGGGAGGTTTTTTTGGGGGGAAAATATAAATACAATATACGAGAAAAAAAGAGAGTTACAAGTAAAGGGTTTCAGGGATCTGCAAAGCGACCTAATGTTCCAACTAATCCGAAGGTCGACAGACTCCGCTCGCCTCGCTTCGCTCATCGAAGCGGGTCGAACTCTGACGAGCGTCCCCGCCGAGGATAAAAAGAATGTCAATGCTCGGCGGGACGCCTCGCGTTAGAGTCGATTAATTCGAATCCTTCTTGAAAAAATTCTGCAATTCGCTCATTCGTTTTTCCATAACGGACTCGAACCCTTTGCGCAGGTCGGGCAGGTTGGCGACGAGCGCTTTGAAATCTCCCTTGCGCAACGTCAGCACGTCCATCGCTGTAACGCAACGGATGGTTGCGCCGCGGGTCTTTTCGTTCAACAGCGCCATCTCGCCGAAGTATTCTCCGGGCCTAAGCCGCGCGAGCACCTGGCGCACGCCGTTATTATCCTCGCGCACGACTTCCGCTTCGCCGCCGAGAATAATGTAGAGACAGTCGCCGAGGTCGCCTTGCCGGAACACCGCTTCGCCGGGTTCGAAGTGCGCTTGCACGACGCCCTGCGAGTTGCCGAGTTTCAGCTGGACAATTTCCGGCGGGATGAGGACGTCGATGAACCACGACAGCCCGACTTTTAATTTGCGGTCGAGGCCCGGAAGTTTCCACCAATAGATTGCGCGCCATACGATCCACGCGAGAAACCCAGATTGCTT
>DATCJD010000148.1:0-3559 GCA_036507435.1 Bacteroidota bacterium | reverse complement strand
GATAAGCAGGTTGACAGGCCTAACCAATTCGAACAGCGCATTGAGTTTGCTAAAATTCATTCACCAATCTCAGATGAAGTTTCGCCGTGCCGAACGTGTCGCCTTCTCCTAACGCAATGCTGACGCCGAGTAAACCAAGCGCGGTATCCACCCTCAACCCGGCGCCAAACCCGATTTTCGTTTGCTCGGATGCGGCTCCGCCGGTCGCAGAAAAATCTGGGCTGACGATATATGCCGCATCGGTAAACAGGTACAGAAATGAGCGGGGCGCGATAAGAAAACGATATTCGATATTCGACCACGCGATGCGGGATCCGAGAAATTGCCCCTCTCTATATCCGCGCAGTGTCGCCGTGCCCCCAAGCCGGAACATGTCGCTTTCCTCAATTCCGCCGGAGCGGAATTCGCGTGCATGTACCGCCGTGCCAAGCACTTGCCGCGTGAACAAAGGCATATAGTATTCGACGTCAAGCCCGAAACGCTGAGTACTGCTCGTGGTTGTCACATCCGACAACGTTCGTTTTTTTGAACCAGTCCGGTACTCCATCCGGTACATCAGCCCTTGCGTCGGAGTCAGCGCATCATCCCTCGAATCAAATAAAAGAAATCCGCCGATAGTCGTCGTATGATTTTCAGAGACTGTGACGGCTGATAACCCTTCAGAAGGAATCACATCGTGTTGCGCGAGTGAAGCGCCGAGACGGAAATCTTCCGTTAGCATGAATTCAGCCTCAAGGTCGTATGAGCGGCGGACATAGCTCGAATCCTGTTTCCGCTGATAAAATCCCGCATCGGCATTCACCGGATACGACGCTAACCACGGCTCGTGGTAGCGAAGTTCGATTTCTTGCGTCGATTGATTCTCTCTCTGCCAGCGCGCTGAAAGCCGTCTGCCCGTGCCGAACAGGTTGCGAAATTGAACGTTCGCAAGCCCGGTGACATAGCCTGATTCGCCGGCACGGCTTGACGGCACGTAACCCGCGACGCCGTCAAAACGA
Organism: Bacteroidota bacterium; assembly: GCA_036507435.1. Lineage (GTDB taxonomy): Bacteria > Bacteroidota > Ignavibacteria > UBA10030 > UBA10030 > JAKEEG01. The sequence goes on along the minus strand of DATCJD010000148.1, from coordinate 2,561 downwards.
TTGGGATTTCCTTCCGTTACACGCACGAGGAAGCCCGCCGTGCCGTCCTCTCGTACAAACAATGATGGCAATGATACGGAAGAAAATAGCTGAAGGCGTTGAAGGCGTTGTTGGACGCGGGCGGGCAAGTCGGAGGTGAATATCTCATTCTGCTGTAAGCGAGCCTCGCGCATAATCACGTTGTCGTTTGTGACGGTGTTTCCTTCTATGGTTAGCCCAGAAATGCGCACCATATCTCCTTCATCAATCCTTAGGACAACCTCGACATCGTACTCCGATTCTCGTTCCTTGAGGATGACATCTTCCAGCGACACTTTCGTGAACGGATACCCGGACTGTTCGTATTGTTGTAATATCGCCTGTACATCCCGTTCGATGAAATGCTGTCTGAATCGCTTACCCGGTTTGCTTTCCATCACCGCAAGGAGCGCTTCGCTCTCAAGGCTCCTGTTGCCGCTAAGGTTCACCGAACTCAGTACCGCCGGTTTTTCTTCTCGAATGTGTAAGGAAACATCTACTCCCCCTTCATCACTCTCGGAAACGACAGAAAGTGAATCGAGGCTCATGAACAAAAATCCTTCGCTGTGGTAGCGGGTTCTGACAACATGTAAGTCTTGTTCAAGTATTTCGCGCGAGAAAGCGACTCCCTCACGGATGGTGAGCCAAGATAAAATTTCAGAACGAGAAAACGTTTTATTTCCATGTGTCGTTATTGAGCGAACGGTCTGTTTCGGGGCGGCGCCCTCCGATTGGCGTGCACCCGCATACGGGCAGATGCTCACGAAGGCAAACAGACAACAAAAAAAGCCAGTGAAGCGATTCTCTGCACTGGCTTTTGCACTGCGATAATTCACACGTTGTGTCATCGTTAACGGACGCGATCCCATAAATCTGTGACGGGCGAACGCAGGCGATAGTCGCCGAACCCGGATTCATCGATAAAGACATACCGGCGGTTAATGTGATTATAGTACCAGATTTCGTACGGCTTGCTGTCATTTTGGAATGGGTAGCGTTCGATATTATCCGGGATACCCAAATAGACATATACCATGCCCCGGTCTGTTCGCCACCCGTCGATGTAGTGCGTGAAACTCTTGTTTGCGAATGCAACGCGGGCATAGTATTCATCCATTAATTCGTTGACGGCAGTTCCGGGGTCTGGGTCACGTTTCTTCCAAAACTCCAGAAACCGCTGACGCTTCGCTTCGGCGTCAGTGGCTTCGCGGATGTATTCCATTTCGTGCTCACGCGCGATGTAACGCATTTGATCGGTGGCTTTGTCCAAATCAAGTACGGTAGGCGGAAGGTCTGACCACCGAACTGAAAACGTTCGCGACGTCGTCGCGGAAAGCACAGCTGAGTCCGGCGAAGCATGAAGCGGCGCGGCATCGATCGAAAGGAAGTACGTGCCTGCGCCGAGGTTTAAATTATCCACCTTCATAAACGCCTGAGTCATGCCGTCCGTCACGGCTTCTTCTTGAGACCGCTGGTGTATCTCCTTCCGGTCATTATCCAGCACTTTCCACGTCAGCGATACCGAATCCACCCGCGCCTTATTGTAAACTTCCACAAACAGGAAAAATCCCTCGGCAAGGTGGCCTACATTGCCTGAAATATTCGGGACGATACTGCGCTTCTCGCCATCCGTAGAAAGGCGGTTCACGAGCATGATATCACTAAGGCTGAGCGGATCCTTCGTAAAATCGGTTACAAGCAGATTGCGCCTGCTCCGCGCCGTCTTGCGGGATTCCTGGTCGAGGATTTGGACGTTCGCTTGGTAGTTGCCCGGATTCACATCAACCGTACGGAGCGAAAGACTGTAAAACCGGGAGGACGTCGTCTGTGAAAAATCCGCCACCCGTACGACATCGGTCCACGTTCGCTCTTGGTCGAGTTGCCCTTGCGAATTATAAAAACTCAACGTGACATCGTACCGAGCGGAAAATGCCTCTCCTTCTTTTACAAAACGGAGCTGTTCGTACGGGATCTGCACGTAGAGGTCGACACGCGCCTTGCCGGGCTGTTCGGATGCATAGCTGATTGCTTCAAAGAAAAAACCCGGCTCCGTCTGCGAATCAGTCTGTCCGAGAGCGAGAGTGCCCAAGCCGCTCGTCAACGTCACCAAAAATAACGTGGCGGTCATTCCAATATAATATACTATGCCCCTCTTCATATTGTCCTCACTTTCAAAAAATTACACACGTTCAGCATAGAGGTCGTACTCACTATTCTCAACAATATTGACCTCATAAAAGTTGCCGACGCGGAGCCGGGAGCCGTTTTTGACATATACTTCCTGGTCGATTTCGGGGGCGTCCCATTGAGTTCTGCCTACGGCAAAGCTCGCCTCATGCCTATCGATGAGAATGTGTACACGTGTGCCGATGCACCGCTCATTGCGTTCTTCGGAGATATTTTTCTGAATCTCCATGATTGTTGCCCGGCGTGCTTCTTTCACTTCCTTCGGGATAGGGTCGCCGTAGGGCGCCGCCGTTGTGCCTTCTTCCTCGGAATATGTAAACACGCCGAGGCGATGGAATTTCATCTCACGGACAAAT
>DATCJD010000147.1:0-6377 GCA_036507435.1 Bacteroidota bacterium | reverse complement strand
TATCCCCGGCGCTGCAACGGTGTTTCGTCAAATCCTCCAGAGCAAGGAAATAAATCAAACGGTGAAAGAACGCATTCAGGAACGCTTGACACAATTGGGGGAGTGAGGGACTCAATGAAAAATATTCGTATGGCAATGACTGCCTCTGTGTTGGTACTCATCCCCGTGTTGGGAATCGGCCAGGACGTTTCGGAGAAAGAAGAAATCCGCCGCACGTTGAAATTCACAGGCACGGAAGCAAAGCGCATTGTGCTCGATAATACCGACGGCTCCATCACCGTAACAGGATACGACGGGGATGAAATTCAGCTTGTCGTCATCAAGGAAATTGAAGCCGAGTCGAGAGTTAAAATTCAAGAAGCAAAAGAAGAAGTGATATTGGAAATAAAGGAAGAGCCGAATAAAATCATCCTCTATGTCGATGCGCCGTGGCGGAAGTCCGATGGCTCGATAAACTATCGCGGTTTCCATTATTACGGCTATCGAGTCATTCATGATTTTGAATTGCGCGTACCGATGAAGGTAAGCCTGTACTTGAGGACGGTGAACGAGGGAGAAATAATCGTGAAAGATGTTGAGGGGGAGTTCGAGATAAAGAATGTGAACGCAGGTATTGAAATGACCAATATTGCCGGTCCCGCAAAGGTCTCGACGGTCAACGGTCCAGTGAAGGTGTTCTTCAGTAAAAATCCGAACTCCGATTGTTCCTTCGAGACCGTCAACGGCAGGGTGGAAGTAGAATTCCAGGAAGGGTTATCGGCAGACCTTCAGCTCAAAACGTTCAACGGGGAAGTCTTTACCGATTTTGAAATATTAAATCTACCGCGCAATGACGAAACAGTTGAACGCAAAAAGGGGGGCAAGAAGATTTATAGGAGAGGTGATTCGTTTTCCGCACGTGTGGGGAAGGGCGGTCCGGAGTTTTCGTTTAACACGCTGAACGGCGACATCTATATTACGAAACAAAAATAACAAGTCATTTTTTTCTGAGGAGAAGTACCATGAATAAATTCACAGTCCACATCACCAAATCGCTTTTGGCCGTTCTGCTCCTGTTTGCGACGACAGGTTTATTCGCCCAGGAAAATCCTGTCGATAAAATCAACGTTCCGCTTTCTGACCCATCGCGACCCGTAAAGCTTGAAGTGGGGATTATGAACGGCAGCATCACCGTCAAGGGAGTGCAAGGACTTAAAGAGGTTATCGTCGAGGCCGCCACGCGGTATAAGGAGCACCGGCGTGATCGAGACCGAGACCGTGATACAGAGAGACCTGATGGGTTACGACGGATTCAGAACACGACAACAGGTCTGTCGGTCGAGGAAGATAATAACCACGTGGATGTTAGTACGGGGATGGCGGGGCATTCACGCACCATCGATTTAACCATTCAGGTCCCGATTAATACAACGATGGAACTGAGTACAATCAATGACGGTGACGTCTTCGTCGAGAACATTGTCGGCGACCTCGAGATCAGCAACACGAATGGAAAAGTAACGGCGGAAAAAATCTCCGGTTCGGCAGTGATTCATGCATTAAACGGGAACATCGTTGTCACATTTATCAAAGTGAACCAACAAAACCCGATGTCGTTTAGCTCCATGAATGGCAAGATCGATTTGACGTTTCCTGGGGATATCAAAGCGAGCGTGTTCATGAAAAACGTGCAGGGTGAGATCTATACTGATTTCGATATGAATGTAGAGCAGTCGGCATTGAGAAAAGAAGAGGGTGAGGGCTCTCGTGGAAGGTTCCAGTATTCTTTCGAGCGTGGGATGAAAGGCGCTATTAACGGCGGTGGCTTGGAAATACAAGTAAGCAATTACAATGGCGATGTGTATATCAGGAAGGGGAAGTAAAAAACTCCCAGCTTCATCTAACAAAAAAGGTCGGATCATCCTCCGGCCTTTTTTGTTTCTACCTTGCCTTTGTTGCCTTCCTTCTCTACATTTCATCTCAACATTCATATTCCTGTCGTCCTGTTGTGACTCTGGATGCAATTCGTCAATATTGCCTGAAGAAACCCGGTAAGATAAAAGAAGATTTTCCGTTCGACGAAGAAGTATTGGTTTTGAGGGTGAACGGGAAAATATTCTTGCTGACCTCTCTTTATGATCGTCCGCTTGCGGTCAATTTAAAAGCCGACCCGGAGCAGGCAATAGAATGGAGGGAGCAGTATGAGGCGGTCCAGCCCGGCTACCACATGAACAAAAAGCATTGGAATACTGTTACACTGGACGGGAGTATATCCCGGCAAACGATTCTCAAAATGATTGACCATTCCTTCGAGCAGGTCGTGAAAGGACTGAAGAAACCTGAACGAGAAAAGATATTGAAGCATCTCTAATACTCACAATTCCATAGGAGAGTTTGCGATGAGAACATGTTCTTTGATTGTAGCTTTGTTGGCGCTCACGAGTTTCGCGAGCGCTCAGGAAGACCATTCCATGCACGCAACAACCGAAGTAAAGACGGCTCTCACTCAACAACAAATGGACGATAAACTTCCCGCAGGGGAGGAGCAGGCGAGGATGGCGCTCGATAATTCGCCGCGTCATGGTGAGTTTGTGGACATCAAATATGAAGGAAGCCAGTACCCGATTAGGACGTGGATCGTGTACCCGGAGCGCAAGGAAAAAGCCGGCATCGTGATCGTCATCTCTGAAATATATGGGCTGAGCGATTGGATCCGCGCAGTTGCCGACCAGCTGGCGAAGGACGGATTTATTGCCGTTGCGCCTGACCTGATTTCGGGCATGGGTCCGGGCGGTGGCGGGACGGCTTCGGTTGGAAGTCGTGATTCAGTCGTTCAAATGATTCGGGCGCTAACCGCGGAAGAAAGCTACAAACGGTTGAATACAGTGCGCTCGTACGCGATGACAATACCCGCCTCGAGTGGAAAAACTGCAACCGTTGGGTACTGCTGGGGTGGGAGCAGAAGTTTTGGTTACGCATGTGCGCAACCCGGGCTGAATGCGGCAGTTGTGTACTATGGCGGCTCGCCGGATTCGACTGAGCTGATGAAACTCGGAGCCCCGGTGCTTGGACTGTATGGCGGGGACGACGCCCGTGTGAATGCGACCATCGAACCGGCCGCGGCGCATGTGAAGAAAATGAAGAAATTGTTTGAATATGAAATCTACGACGGAGCAGGGCACGGCTTTCTACGCGCTCAATCGGGACGCGAAGGCGCCAATCTTCGCGCCACGCAACAAGCCTGGCCCCGGACGATTGCGTTTCTCAAAAAATATCTGGAATAACACGAGGTCCCACGGTGAACATGAAAACTGCACTCCTATATTTTCTCATCCTCGTTCCTGCCGCCGTGTGCGCGCAAGAACTCTCCGCGTGGCGACTCGAAGGCGGCGTTACCTTCCGTCACTTCCAACAGCAGGTGAAGGCGGAAGTAGGCCAGCCGCGCGGCGACAGGCTCGTCAACGAATTTGAAATCGGACTATTAGCTTCCGGGATGTATCAACTCCACGAGTACCTTGCCGTGGGCGCGTTCCTTCGCGTGGATCGGGGCGAGAGGCTCGCTGCGCGCTTCGACGGCTTCGATGCGGACGGAACGACAAAGACACGGGACGCAATTGGCGGGCTGTATTCGGAACTCTGGCTGGGTCCGTTCGTACAACTCCGGTGGAAACAACTCTCGCTCGACCTCGGCTACGCGCCAATCGGTCTTCGTGACGATAGGGCGCGCTCGGACATACCGTCAGTGTCTGGAGATACCGAGGGAACATTCTCACTCCATCCAACGATTGCGTGGATGATTTCGCTCGGCGCAAACGTGCCCATCTCGGAATCGCTGGACATCATCCTGAAAGCCGAGTACCGTCCGCGCTACTACAGCATGCGCGGGGGAGAAGCGATCATCGGGGATATCGAACACGGGACGCAGAGTATTGCACCGCTGATTGGGGTTGGGTGGAGGTTTTAGAACAAAAAAACTATTCCTCGCTTTCTTCTCCTTCGCTCTCCATCATCTCTAGTAATTCAGTCACCAGCTCCACGTTGTTGACGTTGCCTTCCTGCTGGTAAGCGTTCACGAGGTTGCGAAGCACCCGCGCAATGATTGTATGTGCATCGCATTCGAGGGGTAGAAGGTCTCGAATAGGCACCGGGGGACCGTTATTCCACGACACTGCTTCCTGCTCGCCCAAACACCTACCGCCGTTGTAACAGTCCACGATGAATGAACGCTTGCTGGTGACAGCGCGGGCAAGGAAATGTCCGGGAAAATTAATGCCCTCCACGTCGAACCGCAGGCGCTTGCCGACCAAGATGTACACGCACGCGAGGCTGATGGGTATGCCGCGCTTCTCCTCGATGACATACATGAGATTGCTATTGATGGGGTTGTAGTAGTCGGCGTCCGCACCCTTGAGTCGCCGGACTTTGAACAAAAAATGCGCGAGCGTCAGCGCGTCTTGTTTTTTTGTCGTCGCGCGAAACTCATTTGCCAGTTCATCGAGTAATGTCTTTAGTTGTACCGGATAGCCGCGACCGTACTGGTATTCTGCGAGTAAACTCATCGCGATTTCTAATTTTTCTTTTTCATCCTTTTGGTCGAACCATGTCGGCCAAGCCTCGCGCAGCCACTTGCCGTTATACTCTTCGAGCAGGTTGATCATCTTCTGCTGAAGGTCTTCGCTCAACAAGATATTCAGGCGCGAAAGCTCACGTGTCAACGATGGTCCGAACGAAGACAATTCCTTGAGGACGTTCTCCTGTACAACGGGCGTATCGTCGTCTAAGAGTTTCAGCAGATGCGGTAAGTTTTTCGGGTTTGGCATGTGGCTTATCCAAGCTACCATTCAAACGCATTATATTCCGACTTTGGGAAAAAGTCAAATGAAATCGCGTCCTATAAATAATGAAAATCCCACTTTGAGAATCAAGTCCATTGCCGTTTTCTTCCTCAGGCATGATGCTGTCCCCGGCGTAATAATATCATCAAATACCAAGGCAACATAACAAGCCACGGAAGCTCCTTATAGGAACTTCCACGCCGACGGAGGTTGACAGAATACGTGCCTTTGAAAAAACCATTCCGCTTTATCTCTACAATCAATTCGCCGGATTCTGTCTGGAGTCTGTATTTCCAGCCGAAAAAATCTGCAATCATGACCAACATTTCGCCGTCCGGAAGCTGGAACGTTTGTGTTCTGCCCCATAGCCGTGATTTAAATGAAATGATGTGTGTTTCGTTCTCACACGTGCTGATAGAAATTGTCGGCTTCCAGACGCCCTTGCGGCGGAATACCCAGCACCCGTCCGCGCTTTCTGCTCGTGCTTCCTGACTCAACAAACGGGGAAATGCGAGCTTTGCAACGACCGTCCTGCTGTTACGCAGTTCGTACGTTTGCTTAAAGAAGCTCGGTTGCACCCATTGCAAGTCTCTGCCTATGACTGATTCGATGGTTTTCATAATATTTCTTTTAACGCGAAGGTCGACAGACTCCGTCGAACTCTGACGAGCGTCGGATTAGCCAGCTTCTATTGTGCGCTTACGCTACCGCGAGGCTGGTTTTGTTTTTGATGAACCAGCAGGATTTTTCCCCCGCCCCGCTTTTTTTACTGCTTCGGTGAGAAGAAATTCTATCTCTGCGTTGACACTGCGTAGGTCGTCAGCCGCCCACTTCTCCAATGCCGTGTAGAGGTCATCATCAAGCCGCAGCAAGAATTTCTTTTTGTCACTCATTGATACAACGTCCCCGTGTTAATGATCGGCTGTGCCGGCGATTCCGACACAAGCGCTACCATCAGGTTATTCACCATCGTTGCTTTTTTGTCCTCATCCAGCTCGACGATTTGGTGCTCGCTCAACATGCGGAGGGCGTCTTCCACCATACCGACAGCGCCCTCGACAATTTTGCGCCGCGCGGCGATTATCGCTTGTGCCTGCTGGCGGCGGAGCATCGCCTGGGCTATTTCCTGAGAGTAGGCGAGATGGCTTATGCGCGATTCGGTCACTTCAACACCAGCAACTTCAAGCCGTGTTTGTAGTTCGCGTTTCAGATGTTCGGATATCTCCTGAGGATTTCCCCGTAGGGAGGAGCGCTCCTCATCTTGTCCGTCGTACGGGTATTCACTGGCAAGCCCGCGAATGGCGGTCTCGCTTTGGACGGTGACGAATTCCTCGAAATTCTCCACGTCGAATAACGCCTTGGCGGAATCCACCACGCGCCAAACGACTACTGCCGCAATCTCAATCGGGTTGCCGTGCAGGTCGTTCACCTTGATTTTGTCGCTGTTGAAATTACGGATCCGCAACGACACATGCCGGTCAGAAACGAACGGGTTGACCCACCAAAACCCGTCTTCGCGCACCGAGCCGATGTATTTGCCGAATAACACCAGTGCCTTCGCCT
>DATCJD010000146.1:0-6059 GCA_036507435.1 Bacteroidota bacterium | reverse complement strand
GTGTTTTTCCAATGTTTTCAAAATAGAGAGAGAAGTCGCCGCTTCCTTGAGCAGTCGTTGAACCGGCATTGAGTTGTCCTCCAAGTTTCGCAAGGCTTGGAGGACTGCGGATTGCTTTACCGAAAGCTTTTTTGGACCGTTTTCAAGCGACCGCCCAACGTCAGTCAGGCTGACGATTTTCTCAAGCTTCGGTTTTGCCTTCGATGTTTGCGTGTCTTCGAAAACTTCAATCCAGCCTTTTTGTGCCATGTCGTTCAGAATGGCGAACAGGCTTTTCGTTTTAGTGACTGTCTGCAAACGCGAGACTGCCATCGTTCCATTTTTTTGGAGCGCGAGCAGAACGGCGAACTGCTTCGGTGCAGAGCGTTTCGTTATTGTCAGTAGTTGTTCAACTTCTTGAGTGGCGAGCCGGGCATTCCGTTTCCCCTGCGCTAAAAAGCCCTGTGGGGCGGCGGCTTTGAGCGTTTCCCCCCAAGTGGCGAAATAATATTCCGCGATCCACTTCGTGAGTTTCAACATGTCGTCGGAAAAGGAGGGGGTAACGTCAAGGATGTCGCGGATGGGTTTTAGTCCACGAGCCGGCGGTTTCGTCTGGATGCCGACGATAACGCCGGTGAGAGATTTTCGCCCGAAAGGCACAACAGTCCGCATACCGGGTTTCGCGTACGGTTGTAATTCCGGCGGGACGATATACGTGAACGGATGGTCAATGGGAACGGGAAGGGCGATATCGACAAGAAATTGTGACATGGAATCATTGAACCATTGCGAGACGGGTCATTGATTCACGGCGTCTATGAATCAAATGAGATGAGGATTACGATTGTAGCTCTTTTTCCAGAATGCGGTACACCTCAATGAGCGGAAGATTTTTCTCCATCGCAAGCCGCTTGCACTCTTCGAATTCCGGTACAAGCCGCTCTTTTCCGTCGCGCACGATGCTTTTAACGGTAACAGAGCCTAGCGAAGTTTGTACCAGCTTTTGCGCCCGCGGAAGCTTGCGCCGCTCGATTGGTTGAATGCGCACGCCGAGCGTCGAGGTTTCGCGGAAGAGCACTTCCATCGCCGCGTCAAGTTTGGAACGCTCGACCATAGCGGAAAGCAATATGCCGGGCCTGCCTTTCTTCATGATGATGGGTACGAGATACGCATCATGCGCCCCGGCGTTCATCAAACGCTCCATCACGTACGGGTACACTTCCGGATTCATGTCGTCGATATTCGTTTCAATAGTGACGATTTCGTCGTGGCGGTACGGCGTCTCCAATTGTCCGATGAGAACGCGCAAGAGATTCGGCACCTGCTCTATCTCGCGGGTTCCAGCGCCGTACCCGATAGACTCTACCTTCACATGTTCCGTACTCAGCACGCCGCGTGAAAGCGCTTTGATGATTGCCGCGCCGGTAGGCGTTGTCAGCTCGAAGGGGATATCGGTCAGTTCCGTAGGATACCCTTTAAGGATTTCCACAGTTGCCGGCGTCGGAATCGGCATCGTGCCGTGCTGAGTTTTGACGAACCCGCCGTTACCCGTCCGCACATGCGACGAGTAAACCGCTTCGATGTTAAATGTATCGAGGCAGATTGCGGTTCCGACAATATCGACAATGGAATCGATCGCGCCGACTTCATGAAAGTGGATTTTTTCGAGCGTCGAGTTATGCACCTTCGCTTCAGCAACTGCGACTTCGAGAAAAATTTTCTTCGCTGTCTGCTTGACGGGGTCGGAAAGCGAGCTGTTATCAATGATGGCGTTAATGTCCTTCAGGTGCCTGTGGGAGTGCGGCTGTTCCGAAATGACCACATCGACCTTCGTCGCAACGATACCGCTTCGTTCGATGTGCGAAGCATGCAATTCAAAGCCGTGGAGATTCAGCTTTTTCAGCTCGGCGGCGAGTTCATCAACCGGCAATCCGGCACTGACGAACGCGCCTAACGTCATATCGCCGCTGATGCCGGCGATGGTATCAAAATAGGCTATATTCATTGGATAAGATGAGAATTGTCCATATGAAGCGAAGACGATAGTATGAAACGCAAGTGTATAAGGCTACTGTTGTTTCCCTAATAGAGTTGAAAGTTGCTCAACGCACCGTTCTGTTGCACCGATATTTTCTTTTACAAGATTCAAGGCGCTCACTCCTGCCGCTTTTCTTGCGCGCTGGTCGGTGAGAAGTTTCCGCAGGAGTGTGTAACACTCATCCCGGTTATTGACCACGAACCCGCCGCCGCGCCGCGCCAGTTCTGTGGCCTCCTGCGAATTGTTGTGTTTCGGACCGTACAGCACTGGAATGCCGTACGCCGCCGGTTCCAGGATATTATGCACACCCTGTTTGAAACTCCCGCCCACGTACGCAACATCCGCGTATTGATAGAGTCCCATGAGAATGCCGATGCTATCAACAAGAATCACATTCTCGTTCGAATAATCGTTCAACGCAGAGAAACGGATCGAACGCAGTTTTCCGTTCAGTGAAAGTTCGAGACGTTCCAGCGTTTCAAGTGTCGGTTCGTGAGGCACGAGAATGAGCAGGGCAGAAGCATCGCGTTCGGCGATAGCCCGGAACACCGGCAGTACAACATCTTCATCCTCCTCCCAACTGCTTCCCACAACGAATACTTTTCTGCGGCGGAGAATTGATTGCGGGATGAAATGCTTCTTGCGCGCCTCCACACTTCGTTGCCACACCTGGTCGTACCGTGTTTCGCCTATCGCCCGGATATCAGGGTTCGAAAGGTCAAATGAACGAAACGCTTCCGCATCGGATTCCGAGACGGTCAGGATAGCCGTAAGGTGGTTATAAAGGTAGCGATGAAAACTCCTGAGTGCAAACCAAAAGCGTGCGGAATTTTTTCGTGCTGTTGCATTAACAATCAACGCGGGGATGCCGCGGCGGCGGAGTTCCCATAAATGATTGGGCCACACATCATACCGCACCATAACGGCGGCGTCCGGTTTGATATGTTCGATGAACCGCCGAGCGTTGCGCGCAGTATCGAAAGGTATATATGAAATCAACGATGCGGGTTTATACGAGCGGGAGTGCTCATAGCCCGAAGGAGAAAAGAATGTTACAATAATATTGATTTCACGGTATTTCTTTTTTAGCGCGGTGATAATCGGTTTGGCTTGTTCGAACTCGCCTAAGGATGATGAATGAAACCAAATTCGCAGTGGAGCAGTCAGGTTCTGCGTTTCCCGCTCAAGTTTCTCAAACAGTCGCCTTCGCCCAGCGATTCCTCGCCGCGCCTTGTGTTTGAACATCGCGGCAAGATGAAACACGGTCCACAATAAAGGGACGACAAACATATTATAGAGTAACATCCAAACAATGCGCATACAAATAGTGTATTATTCCAGTTGAATCGCTTCGCCGACATTGACCGTGCCGCCCTGCAGAACACGGGCGAGCATCCCGCGCCTGCCTCTGAGAAGTTCTTGTAATCCCGGCCGGATTTCTTCCATACGCGAACACGGTTCGCACTCTCTGGTAATTTGAAGTAGTGTATTCCCAATCCGCAATTTTTGCCGCCGTTTCAAGGTCATGAGCGCAATACCCAATGTCGTGATATTTTCTTTTACGATGCCGGGTCGAAGGTGCAGGGCTGCCAACGTTTCTTGTTCGACTAACAGGATTTGACGTATGCTATTCTCAATGGCGTGCATGTCGCCCTTAATGCCAACACCAGTCAGGGTTTCTAACGACTGAACGGGCGTCATCGGGTTTCGATGCCCGGAGCAGATATGGAGGGCGAGAACGGATGCGGAATTATTCATGAATCCCAAAAATAGGAATGATTTCCGAATATTCTGGGCGAGTGCTAGCGAGACCGAGGTTGAGCGGCGGACACATTTTTCAACTTGTATCTACCAAACCGTGCAAATAGTAGACAAATTTTGAGCGAAATGCAAACTTCATCCATTTCTTGACTAAGAATGCTAATCTTGTTATTATAAAGTGATACGGTGTTCAGGGGACGATGCCTAAAACGAAAACCACGAAAAAACCATCCAGCAAACCAGCGGCGAAGTCCGCCACAAGTACCGGTCCGTACTACCAGACGCTCCGTTCGTGCTATCTGTTTGCCGATGCGAACGACGCCATGATCGCGGAAGTCGCCGGAAAAGTGAAGCTCGAAAAATTTCCTTCCGGAACGGTCCTTCTCGACCTCAAGAAGGATTCTGAGAAAGTTTTTATCATTGATAAAGGCAAGGTGAAAGTTACACGTATGAGCGGAGAGAACAACGAGCTTGTTCTCAACATCCTAGAGCGCGGCAATGTGATCGGTGAGTCGCGTGTAATCGACGACACTAAACAAAGCGCGCGTGTTACATGTATTGACGAAACCCACCTCCTGAGCATTTCGAGAAAAGATTTCACCCACCTATTAGAAGACAACCAAAAACTTGCGCTCAATCTCACGAAAGAGCTGAGCCGCCGCATGCGGAGCGCGAACGAAAATTTCATGAAGCGGCTCGAAGAGCAAACGCACGTGATGGAAAGCCGCGTTGTGCGTATGCAGAAGCTGATCGAAGCAAGCAAGAGCATTAACTCCACGATCGATTTGGAAAAGCTCCTGGGATTGATTCTTAGCGCCGCGTCGAAGGGACTTGGCGCAGACAGGGGAACCGTGTATCTCGTCGACGATCTGAAGGGTGAGCTGTGGTCGAAGGTCGCCGGCGGCGACGGGATGAAAGAAATCCGCTTACCGGTTGGGAAGGGCATTGCCGGTCACGTCGCAAAGACCGGGGATATTATCAACATCCCGGATGCCTACGCGGACTCGCGGTTTAATCCTGATGTGGATAAAGCAACGGGATACCGAACGCGCAACATGCTCTGCATGGCTCTCAAGAACAAAGACGGAAAAATCATCGGCGTATTCCAGTTGCTGAATAAAGAAAGCGGTCCGTTCGACGAGGGCGACGTGGACTTTATTGAAGCACTCTCAGCGCATGCATCGGTTGCCATCGAAAACGCGCGGCAAGCACAAGAGCTTGTCCAGAGCGAACGGCTCTCAGCTGTCGGACGTATGGCGAGTACCATTATCCACGACATCAAAAATCCCATGGGCACCCTGCGCGTGTATGCACAGGTGATGAAGAAAAAATCGGGCAACGAAGAAGCGGCAAAGCTCGCAGACGAAATGATCCGGCAGGTGGATCGCTTCGTCAATATGGCGCAGGAAATTCTCGATTTCAGCAAGGGTGTGAGCTCCACCAACATGGAGAATCTGGACTTTGGCGAGGTGATGAACAGCGTACTGGACTTCATCGAAAAAGACCTCACCAAGAACAACATCCAGCTTGTGCGTAAAGCGGAATTCAAAGGGGTGGTGAAGCTCGACCAGGATAAACTTGTGCGCGTTTTTTATAATATTGCCAGCAACGCCCGCGACGCCATGCCCAACGGCGGTACGCTGACCGTCGTCACTGTCCCAGAGAATGGGTACGTGAAGGTCGATTTCATCGATTCTGGCTCCGGTATGCCGGAAGAAGTGCGGAAGCGGATTTTTGAACCGTTCGTGACGTTCGGCAAGAAACATGGTACCGGCTTAGGAATGGCTATCGTGAAAAAAGTGGTGGATGACCACCGCGGAAAAATCGAAATCATCAGCGAAATGGGCGTAGGAACGACAATTCGGATACATATTCCCGCGTAAAGGCAGTAAGATACTCCTCTTCACTTCTCCTCCTTAGACAGCCCGCCGATAGTTTTATTGAACTCAGCAAAAGATCAGTGCATCATCATCGCAGTCTTAATCTGTTGCATACCGTCGCAGTTTGACAGGACCGCTGCAGCCGGACAAGAATCCGCAACCTTGCCGTTGCGTTCGCCCCATTCAGATAAGAATTAAGGAGTACAACGTATGGAAACACAACCACATGCACAACAAACCTTTCGCCAAAGGCTTGCGCGGTGGCGGGAGATTTTTTTCGCCCAGAAATACCGCTTCGATTTGGGGCAGTCTTTTCTCGTTATCATCAACTTTACGTTGCTGATTATTACGGCGAGCGATAAGCTCTCGCTGTTCTTCGGTATCCCTCGCCTACGCTCGTT
>DATCJD010000145.1:0-2634 GCA_036507435.1 Bacteroidota bacterium | reverse complement strand
GATCCACCCATGCCACACGCCGGTGAAGAATCCCGCAGGCGAGTCGTCATCGAAATGCCCCGTGCCCGGAAAGCATCCCGCGAGCAAGAGGGTGCAGGCGAGCAACAAAGCGAATGAAAGCAACTTGGTTTTCATATATTCATCCTTAATTAAAGAGAAAACCGCGAAGGCGCTAAGGTCGCGAAGCAATACATATATGTGACCTCTGAAAAATGCTCAGAATAATGTCATCCCGAGTTCGCCGTGGCGAACAAGGGATCTCGCCTTGAATTTGACCAAAAAAAAATGAGATTCCTCGTCGCTTTGCCTGCCTGCC
The DNA here is from genome assembly GCA_036507435.1 of Bacteroidota bacterium. GTDB lineage: Bacteria > Bacteroidota > Ignavibacteria > UBA10030 > UBA10030 > JAKEEG01. The sequence continues at coordinate 2,318 of DATCJD010000145.1, read as the reverse complement.
GGCAGGAAGGCTCCTCGGAATGACATCGTTATTCTATTTTTCAGAAGTCTCTATGATGTATTTCAACTGTTTCTTAGCGTTCATCGCGCCTTTGCGGTTCGTTTTTTAATTAGAACGTAACGCCGAGTAATTGCAACAGGAACGAGTACTCGAATGCGATCTCCTGGTATCGTTTGTACCGCCCGGATGCGCCGCCGTGGCCCGCTTCCATATTGGTTTTCATCAACAGCAGGTTGTTATCTTTCTTGAGCGCGCGCAATTTGGCGACCCACTTCGCCGGCTCCCAGTACTGCACTTGCGAATCATGCAAGCCCGTGGTGACCAGCATGTTGGGATATGCTTTCGGTTCGACGTTATCGTACGGCGAGTAGGAGAGCATATACTCGTAGTACGGCTTGTCGTTCGGGTTGCCCCATTCGTCATACTCGCTTGTGGTAAGCGGGATGGTGTCGTCTAACATCGTCGTTACAACATCCACGAACGGTACATTGGCGATGGCTCCTTTGAATAACTCCGGGCGCATATTGACAACCGCGCCGATCAGCAACCCGCCTGCACTGCCGCCCTGAATAAACAGCCGCGAGGGGTTCGTGAATTTTTCGTTGACCAAATGTTGCGCGCAGTCGATAAAATCCGTGAACGTATTTTTCTTCTTCAACAGTTTGCCGTCCTCGTACCACGACCTGCCCATATCCTGCCCGCCGCGTATGTGCGCGATGGCAAAGACAAATCCTCGATCGAGCAGGCTCAAACGCACGGAACTAAATCCGGGGTCAATACTGAAGCCGTACGAGCCGTACGCGTAGAGGAGGAGAGGATTTGTGCCGTCTTTCTTTACACCTTTGCGATACACGAGCGAGATGGGCACTATCGTCCCGTCCGACGCTTTGGCGGAAAGCCGCTCGGTCTGGTACTTCTGCGGGTCGTAGCCGCCGAGGACTTCCTCGCGCTTGAGGAGCGTTTTCTCACGCTTCACCATGTCGTAATCGTACACCGATTGCGGCGTGGTGAGCGAGCTGTAGGTATAGCGCACAAGCCTCGTCTCAAAATCCAAATTCGTGCTGAAGGCGGCGGCGTACGCCGGCTCTTCGAACTGCAGGTAATGCTCGCCCGTTCCTGTCCACGGCATCACGCGGAGTTGCGTCAAGCCGCCCTTGCGCTCGCCGAGGACGAGATGGTCTTTGAAGATCTGAAAGCCCGTCAGCAATACATCCGCGCGGTGGGGGACGACTTCCTGCCAGTTCTCCTTGGTTGTCTTGGCGAGGGGAGTTTTCATTAGGCGGAAATTCTTCGCTCCAAGGTTTGTGCGCATAAAAAAGTGTCCGCCGAAATGGTCGGCAGTGTACTCGTGGTCGCGTTCGCGGGGCTGAAGCATCGCAAACACGCCGTTGGGGTTGGACGCGTCGAGATACAGGTACTCCGCGCTCAACGTTTGGTACGTACCGATCATTATATACTGTTTCGATTTGGTCTTGAACACAAAACAACTGAACGTATCGTCCTTCTCTTCGAACACGATTTCATCGGTCGAGGGGTCGGCGCCGAGCGTGTGGCGGAAGATGCGGAACCACCGAAGCGTTGTCTCATCCTGCCGTGTATAAAAGAGCGTCTTGTTGTCGTTTGCCCACGCCATGTTGCCGGTGACATTCTGGATTTCGTCTTTCAGCGTTTCGCCCGTCGCGAGGTCTTTGAAATAAATCGAATAGATGCGCCGCCCGACCGTATCCACCGCGAAGGCGAGGATGTTTTGCTGAGAACTGATTTCCCGCCCCGCGACGGCGAGATAGCCCTTGTCTTTCGCCAATTCGTTCGCGTCAATCATGATTTCTTCTTGCGCATCGCCTGCGGCTTTCTTCCGGCAGTAGATGGGATACTCTTTGCCTTCTTCGAAGCGTGTGTAGTACACGTAATCGTCCAACTTGTACGGCACGGAGGTATCCGTCTGCTTGATGCGCCCTTTAATTTCTTCGAAGAGCTTTTCCTGCAATGCCTTCGTCGGGGACATCAGCTTGTCGGTGTAGGCGTTTTCGGCGTTGAGGTACTCGATGGTCTTCGGGTTCTCGCGCTTGTTGAGCCAAAAATAATTATCGACGCGCTCGTGCCCGTGTTTTTCGAGCGTCGTCGGGTGAATGTCAGCGACCGGCGGCGTCATTCCGTTTTGGGCTAATGCGAGTGCGGGAAGAAAACACAATGCCAGCGCCATCAGAGACGGCGCGGCGGGGCGTGTGAACATGGCGGTTTCCTATGGATGAGTAAGAGGTGTTTTTCGAAATTGTCATAGTGATAAAATAATAGCGGGAGAAGGGGAGAATGTCAAG
>DATCJD010000144.1:0-6788 GCA_036507435.1 Bacteroidota bacterium | reverse complement strand
CTTGGGAGGGAAAAAATAGGCGAGGATGCCGCGAATAATCCGTATCAGAAAAAACACCACCAGCACGCCAAGAATGATGCGAAACATAGCCCTGCCCTCTGTTATCCTTCCACGCCCGGATTGTAGTATTCTACCGGAGCGCGGTCTTGCCGAAGTATTTGCACGACAAGGTTTTCAAAATCCCGTTTCTTGTTTACAAAATCAATATCGGTCGCCTTCACAATCAACAGCGGCGCGCCTTTATACCGGAAGAAAAAATAATTATAGGCTTCGTTTAATTCTTTGATATACTCTTCCGACATATTTTCTTCCATCTTCCTGCCGCGCTTGCGGATATTCTCCATCAGCCGCTCGACACTCGATTGCAAATAGACAACCAAATCGGGCGTCGGAACGGTTCTCTCGATGGCGTTCAACAATGTCTCATACAGTTTTAACTCTTCATCCTGCAAGGTGAGATAAGCAAAAATTTTATCCTTCTCAAAAATGTAATCCGTCACAAGGTGCTGTTGGAATAAATCCGCCTGGAACAAATCCTGTTGCTGGCGGTAGCGGCTGAGCAGGAAAAAAATCTGTGTCTGGAACGCGTAATGTTCCGGGTCTTCATAAAATTTCGGGAGGAAAGGGTTCTCCTCAAATCTTTCCAACACCAGCTTGCCGCCGATACGCTCGGAGAGCATGCTGGCAAGCGTGGTCTTCCCCGCGCCGATTACTCCTTCGATGGCAATATGTCGGGTTTCCGTTCGCGGCGCGTTCAAAGATGACTCCTGTGGTTACATCTTAATAGTGAACGATGTTTTCTTGACAATGCTTGTATCGGTGCAACGGTCGAGTATCTGCGTTATAGACTTGTTCGCCGCCGGGTCGGTGAATTCCCCGGCGATCTCAGCCAACGGCACGAGCACAAACCTGCGCTTGTGAATTTCCGGATGCGGAACAGTTAGTTCAGCATCAGCGAGAATCTCTGCATCGTAGTACAACAGATCGAGGTCGATTTCCCGCGGACCCCATCGCTCGGCCCTCGTCCTTCCGAGAGATTGCTCAATACCCTTGAGCGCACGGAATAGCTGTCGTGCCTCAACTGTTGTATCAAGTTCTGCCGCCGCGTTCAGAAATTCCGGCTGGTTTTTCTTTCCCACCGGCTCGGTTTCGTAGACCGAGGACACTGCCCTTATCTTCGTTGACGCAATTTTTTTGATAGCTTCAACGGCTCGCTGGATGTACTGCAAGCGGTCGCCGAGATTCGAGCCGAGACTGATAAAGACCTGCCTGCCGGTCCCGCCTTTCGGGACTCCGTACGGCGGAGCAGGCAGGCGCGTATCGTTCATTTGCGCGAACGTACGAGCTCCACTTCCACGTGGTCAATAACGCCGCGAACCGGCGCACCGGGTTTACGCACGCGCACCACTGCCGTTTCCACCTGTTTGAACTGCCTCAATATTCCTTGAGCAATCGTATTGGCAAGCGCTTCGAGGAGATAATACTTCTTGCCGAGCACCAGGTCACGGATACACGAATACACTTTCTGGTAGTCAACGGTGTCTTTGAGATTATCGCTTTTCGCTCCCCGGCTCAGGTCGCAGTGCAATTCGACATCTACCTCGAATTTCCCGCCGAGGTTCTGCTCGTCCGTCAACACACCGTGATAGGCGTAAAAGACCGCATTGTGCAAGCGGATAATATCGTGTGGTTTCTTGGGCATAGTTAGTTATAGAAGTCCGACTTCTTGCAGGCGCGTGTGCCGACGAGAAGTCGGACTTCTCTGTTGTGTAAATTAGTCAACGGGAGTGCAAAAGGCAATCATCGGTATTGTCTCAGTTTGTGCGGTCAGGACTTACGTCCTGACCGATAAAGCCTTGGTGTCAGGAGGAAACTCCTGACACCACCACTGAATTGGAGAAACTGAGACGCTACCAATCACCAAGGCAGTCACTTCTTCTCAATCTTCGCCCACGTATCTCGTAATGTTACGGAGCGATTAAAAACAAGATTGCCTTCTTTGGAATCGTCGTCCACACAGAAATATCCCAAGCGTTCGAACTGGTAGCGGTCGCCCGGCGTTGCAGTCGTAAAACTCGGCTCTAATTTACAATTCTTCAGGACTTCCAACGAATGAGGGTTGATAAATTCTCGCCAGTTATCGCCGCCGGGATTTTCAGCAGTAAAGAGCCGGTCGTATAGGCGCACTTCCGCATGGATGGCATGTTTCGCGGATACCCAATGGATGGTGCTTTTTACTTTGCGCTGGCTTTCCGCCGAGCCGCTTTTGGTCGCGGGGTCGTACGTGCAACGTATTTCCGTGATCTCTCCGGTCTTGTCATCCTTCACCACTCCCGTGCACTTGATAATGTACGCGTAGCGAAGCCGCACCTCGTTGCCCGGAAACAGCCGCCAGTATTTTTTCGGCGGGTCTTCGCGGAAGTCGTCCTGCTCGATGTAAAGCACTTTCGAGAACGGGACTTTCCGCATACCCATCGACGCGTCTTCGGGATTGTTGACCGCCTCTAATTCTTCAACTTGATCATCGGGATAATTTTCAATCACGACCTTCACGGGCCGCAGGACTGCCATTGCCCTCAGCGCGCGGCGGTTGAGGTCTTCGCGCAAGCAGTCTTCGAGTTGCGTCACGTCCACCATGCTCTCACTGCGCGCCACGCCGATGCGTTCGGCGAACATCCGAAGCGACTCCGGTGTGTAGCCGCGCCGCCGGAAACCGGAAATGGTCGGCATGCGCGGGTCGTTCCACCCGCCCACATGCTTTTCGTCCACGAGCAACAGCAGTCGCCGTTTGCTCAAGACGGTGTAGGTTAAATTCAACCGCGCAAACTCAGTTTGCTGGGGATGGTAGACGCCAAGTTGGTCGAGATACCAATCGTACAGCGGGCGGTGGTTGACAAATTCCAATGTGCAAAGCGAGTGCGTGATTTTCTCGATGGAATCCGATTGCCCGTGCGCCCAGTCGTATGTCGGGTAGATGCACCATGTATCGCCCGTGCGGTGGTGCGTGGAGCGCAAGATCCGGTACATGACCGGGTCACGCATATTGATATTGGGCGATGACATATCCACTTTCGCGCGCAAAGACTTCGAGCCGTCCGGAAACTCGCCGCTTCGCATACGTTCAAAGAGTTCTACGTTTTCTTCCACTGAGCGGTCGCGGAAAGGACTGTTCTTGCCCGGCTCGGTCAACGTACCCCGGTATTCGCGAAGTTGGTCGCCGTTTAAATCGCATACGAACGCCTTCCCTTTTTTGATAAGCTGGACGGCAAACTCGTACAGCTGTTCAAAATAATCGGAGGCGTAGAATTCCCTCTCCTCCCAGTCGAATCCCAGCCACCGGACATCCTCTTTAATAGACTCGACGTATTCCTGCTCCTCTTTAGAGGGATTTGTGTCGTCGTAACGGAGATTGCATTTGCCCTTATAATCCCGTGCAACGCCGAAGTTCAGGCATATGGATTTCGCATGGCCGATGTGGAGATAGCCGTTCGGCTCGGGAGGAAAGCGCGTCTGCACCCTGCCGCCGTACTTGCCTGTCTTCAGGTCATCCTCGATGATATCGCGGATGAAGTTCCGGCGGGCTGGGACTTCGGCGGTTGGGTTTGATGTTGTAGTATTTGGTTTTTCGTGTACCAGGATTTTACTTTGCTCGGTTTCGTGATTGAGACCTCACCCCCGTCCAACAAGATGGTGGGCAGGCTTCCCTCTCTAAGAGGAGAGGGGACTGTTTCCCTTCCCCTCTTAGGGGAAGGTGAGGATGGGGTCTGCTTTAAGTTTTACATTTTTAATTAAATTTTTCTACCGCTGCTTTTATTCTTCGTATTGTCTCTTCTTTCCCAAGAATATACACAATATCATACAACCCCGGTCCGGCGCCGACGCCCGAAACGGCAAGCCTCAACGGATGAATCAAATCACTGTTGCCAATCTTTAATGATTCGGCTGTGCGGTGCAATGCCGCCTCGTAGTCTTCTTTCGTCGGATTATTCAGCTTTGAGAATTCTTCCAACAACGTAAGTAACTGACCGGACGTTTCGGGCTTCCAACGCTTCTTCACAACATCTGGGTCATACTCTGACGGGGCTACATAAAAGTACTTTCCTTTTTCGACAATTTCATCCACAGTTTCCACTCTTGTGATCATGGCACTAGAGACACTTCGATGATGTGCAACATCGAACTTACGGTCTATATAACCCTTTTCCTTGGCAATCTTTTCCACCACCGCATCTATTTCTTCTGGGTTTTCTTTCATCTTCCTTTGTAAATGCTGACCCTGAAACCAATCCAATTTCTCAATATTGAATACCGCGCCGGCTTTGCCTACGCGCTCAAGCGAGAATTCTTTTATCAATTCCTCTATCGTAAAAATTTCGCGTTCGTCGCCGGGGTTCCAGCCGAGAAACGCGACAAAGTTCACGAGCGCTTCCTTAAGATAACCTTTGGCACGGTAGTCCTCAACCGCAACATCGCCTTGCCGCTTGCTGAGTTTGGATTTATCCGGATTAAGCAAGAGCGGCAAATGCGCGGACTGCGGCATCTCCCAGCCAAAATACTGATACAACAATACATGTTTCGGCGTACTGGGGAGCCACTCCTCGCCACGAATAATATGACTGACTTCCATCAAATGGTCGTCCACGACCACCGCAAGGTGGTACGTGGGAAAACCGTCCGATTTCAAAATCACTTGATCGTCAAGGATAGCATTCGCGATCGCTACTCTACCACGGATGATATCCTCGAACGCGGTCTCGCCGCCCTCCGGGATTTTCATTCTCACGACGGACTTCTCGCCGGATTCTCTACGTTGCTTTACTTCCTCTGTTGAAAGATTGCGGCAGTGTCCGTCGTACTTGGGCGAGAGTTTCTGCTCGGTCTGTTTCTTGCGAATTTCATCCAACCGCGCGGGCGTGCAGAAACAATAGTACGCTTTTCCTTGCTCCACTAACTGTTGTGCGTGCGTGTGGTACAGCTCCAGCCGTTGCGACTGAACGTACGGACCATGACCGCCATCGCGGTTGGGTCCCTCATCGTACTGGATACCCGCCCAATCGAGCGTGGCAATGAGATTCTCCACCGCTCCCTCGACTTTTCTACTTTGGTCGGTATCCTCGATGCGCAATATGAATTTGCCGCCGTGGTTCCTCGCGAACAAATAATTATAGAGGGCAGTCCTCAGCCCCCCGACATGCAGGAAGCCTGTCGGGCTTGGCGCAAAACGGACGCGGACGGGGTTGGGCATGGTCACCGTTAAGAAAAAAGCGACCGGGGGTCGCTTTATGAAGGGCAAATACCGCGGAGAGGGAGGGATTCGAACCCTCGATAGAGGTTACCCCCTATGCAGGTTTAGCAAACCTGTGCCTTCAGCCACTCGGCCACCTCTCCGTGTGCTGAAGCAACAACAGTCATAGTATCAAAAATCTAACCAAAATGCAATGATGTTTTTTTTAGCGCTTCTTGCTCCTAATTACTTATTAAGCTATTTTTTATTTCATCAATTTTTGACATCATGCGCTTGGTATGAGTTCTCGCACAACCAACACGCACCCGACCTACGTCGCTTTCCCGCGCGGCATTAACGTCGGCGGGGTTATTATTAAAATGGATGCGCTCAAGAAGGCGTTCGAAGCCCTGCGGTTTAAGAATGTCCGGACGCTCCTCGCGAGCGGCAATGTGCTGTTCGAAACAAAAACCACAAACACTGGTATATTAAAAAAGGCTATCGAGGAAAAACTTAAAAAGACATTCGGGCGCGAAATTGGCGTCATGGTTCGCTCGAAGGCAGAAATCGAGCGCCTAACACAATCGGAGCCGTTCAAGGGAATCAACGTGACGCCGCAAACACGGCTGTATGTCACGTTTTTGTCCGAGAAAACCAAACGAACCCTCAGAATCCCGTATACATCTGCCGACGGGAACTTGAGAATTCTCAGCGCAACGGCGAAGGAAGTTTGCAGTGTCGTTACGCTGTCAAAAGAAAGCGGAACGCTTGACCTGATGGAAATTCTTGAAAAAGAATTCGGCAAGAACGTCACGACGAGGAACTGGAATACGATTCTGAAGGTTCTGAATAAATAAACTAAGATGTCATTCCTGCCGTAGGCATCCCTTCGGGAGAGGAACAACGAGACGAGGAATCGTTCGACTGAGCTCACGACGAAGTCTCGTTTTTTCGTTCATATTTAAGGGTGAGATCCCTCGGTCGCCGCGGCGTACTCGGGATGACATTATTCTGAGAATTTTTCAGAAGTTTTTTTTTTCGCATTCATTATGACCCAGCAACGCTACAAGCTCAACACTCCCGCGGTTGTCGAGGAAACGTTCGATACCGAAACGGTGATCGTCAACCTCGTGAGCGGATTTTATTACAGCGCGACGAAATCCGGCGTGATGATGTGGAATTTACTCGTCAATGGATATACGACACCTGAGATTACCTCTCAGCTTCACAAGCATTTCACGGGCACAGACGAGCAATTTACCACAGCCGTAGAGGACTTCCGCACAAAACTCCTTGCCGAGCAACTCATCGTCGCGGTCAACGGAGATCACACGCCGCCGCCCGTGCCTCCATCAACAACTCAAACGCCAGCGCCCTTCGAAAATCCTGTGCTCGAAAAATATACGGACATGCAGGATTTGCTCTTGCTCGACCCCATCCACGAAGTCAACGACAGCGGCTGGCCCAACAAAAAGCCGGAACAGAACAACGAGCCGAAGAAACCATGATGGATGATTCGCTCGCGAACAGCGTGAAATCCCCCACGCCCCCCAACCTCGTCTCT
>DATCJD010000143.1:0-4990 GCA_036507435.1 Bacteroidota bacterium | reverse complement strand
AGGTTCAATGTGAGCGGCTGGCGAGTCTACAATTTCATGTTGAAGAAGCGTCTCAGCATTCGCTTCCTCAAACGCTTCGTCCTCCTCTTGTTCTGAAATCAGGTCTTCTGTGAGCCGCACTACAATATCAGTGTTGGGTGGCTCGACTTCCGGGACCTCAGGCACAAGGTCAGAAGTTTCAGACTGCATTTCGGTATCTACAGATGATGGTTCAGCCTCGTTCGAGATGACTTCAGATGTAGTAGCATCGGGAGCATCGCTTTGAGTTGAGTTTTGCGGTTCGAGTTGTTCATCTAACGCTCGGTCTTCGACCATATCAGCCTGCTGAGTCATTTCAACAGGAGGATAACCTATAATAGGTGAATCAACCGATAAGTCATCTTCAATCTGTACTTCGGATGCACTTTCGATAGTTTCTTCTAAGTCGTTTGTTTGCAAGGAAACAGAGCCTACTGGTTCAAGAGTATCCAAGCCTGTTTGTTCGATTGCATCCTGAATTACTACATCCGCATCCTCCTTCTTTATCGTTAAGTCCATACCCGACTTCTTGTGGAGGATCTCCACAGGGTCGTCCATATCTGGCTTTTTCTTCGGAATATGCGGTAGTCGCGACTTAAAGTCTTCTTCCTCTTTTTTCTCCTTCTCAGCCTGTTCCTGAGCCTCTAGCATACGCCGTTCCGTTTCATAGCGGCTATCGGCTAATAATTCCTCTATTTCGCGGGGCTTCGGTAGGTCGGTAATATCATTCAGCCCAAAATGTTTTAAGAACATATCCGTCGTGCCGTATAACAGGGGGCGACCCGGGGTGGGAGCACGCCCGCTGATGGTCACAAGCTTCTTTTCAAGCAAGGTGCCGAGGACATAGTCGCAGTCCACACCGCGAATAGCCTCGATGTCCGGACGCGTAATGGGTTGTCTGTATGCGATAATCGCGAGCGTTTCAAGCGACGATTGCGAGAGCTTACGTCTGCCTTGTTCTTTATAGAGCTTGCCTACCCACTCTGCGTATTCCGGCATGGTGGCAAACTGGTATCCGCCCGCAATTCTGATAATGCGGAACGGCTTGCTTGTTTGTTGATACTCCTCGTTCAAGGTCTCTATGACAGCCTCGACGCTCAACTCGCCGGCATGTTCCGCTTCCTGCAGAATATTCTTTAACTGTTTGACCGTCAAAGGCTCGGAAGCCGCAAATATCAATGCTTCCAACAATTCCTTTACGGAGACAGGAATGCTCATGCTCTTGTGTTCGGTTACGACTGTTGTTTCAGGCATAGTTCCTCATGTTACGTTTCGCATGATGGATAATTCGCTAAATGAATCATTTTGCCGGACGATGATTTCACCAGAGCGGATAACTTCCAGTAAAGCAATGAATGTCACAACGATTCTAATTTTTTCGTGCATTCCTATAATCAATTCGCTGAAGGTCGCCTCCGAGCGTCGTGAAAAGAAATCGCGTATAAACGCAATTTGTTCCTCCATGGATACATTGAGCTTGATGATTTCGTGAATGAACTTCCTCGGCATGCGAGATACCGCGAACTGGAAGGATGCGATGAGGTCGAATAACGAAACATCATTCAGCATCTGTTCGTCGTCTGGTTCATCGAACACGCGGGGGTCGGATTCAACATAGCCCCGGTAGGCGACTTTCATTTGTTCACTTTCACGAAAGACAAGGTCGGAAGCGACCTCCTTGAAACGTTTGTACTCGATGAGACGCTTTACGAGATTTGCGCGGGGGTCTTCTTCTTCCTCTTGACCCGGTTCGGGAGGTAACAGCATTTTTGCCTTGACTTCCATCAACTCCGCCGCCATCACAAGAAAATCTCCGGCAATCTCCAAATCCAATTCCTGCATGTAATGGAGGTAGTCGAAAAATTCCTTCGTCATTTTCGAGATCGGGATATTATAAATATCCAACTCATCCCGCTTAATGAAAAAAAGCAGGAGGTCTAACGGTCCCTCAAAATCTCGAAGTTTAATTGTATACATGTTTTATTATTTTAACTTCTAACTTTTAACTTCGAACTTGGAACTTGAAACTTTGAACTTTTTATCCCATCCCCATCGCGCTATGCACTTCCGCCATCGTCTGCTGTGCAACGGACTGAGCGCGCTTCTCACCTTCTGCTAAAATATGTTGTACTTCGTCCGGATGTTGTTCGTAGTACGCGCGTTTGTCTCGGTTAGGCGCAAGAGCATCCACGATGTGCTTCGCACAATTCATTTTACAATCGAGACACCCGAGCGCGCCGCTCTCGCACCCCGCGCGTATTTCCGGAACTTCTTCCGGATTAAATTTATTGTGATACGCAAACACCAGACAAACATCGGGCCTCCCCTTGTCGCCCTTCCGAAGCTTCTGCGGGTCGGTCACGGCTGTCCGCATTTTTTTCGATATCTCATCCGGGGAATCGGAGAGCAAAATCGTATTGCCGACCGATTTGCTCATCCGCTTGCCGTCCAAACCGGGCAGGCGGGCAAATTTCGTAATCTTCCCTTCCGGCTCGGGAAACACCGGCTTATACAAACTGTTAAACCGCCGCGCGATTTCCCGTGTGATTTCAATATGCGGCAACTGGTCTTCGCCTACCGGGACCACATCACCCTTATACAGAAGGATGTCCGCCGCCTGTAGGACCGGGTAGCCCAAATGCCCGTAGGCGACCGTCTCCATCTCCAAATCCCGCACTTGTTCCTTGAGTGTGGGATTCCTCTCCAGCCGAGCCGTCGTCACGAGCATCGAAAAAATCAAATGAAGCTCGGCATGTTCTTTTATTTGCGACTGCCGGAACATCGGGCTTTGCTTCGGGTCGAGACCCGCAGAAAGCCAGTCCATTAACATATCAAGAGAATTCTGATAAATCGCCGACGTGCGCGGGTCGGTTGTCAGCGCATGATAATCCGCAATAAGATGATAATTCTGGTATTCCCCCTGAAGCGCAACCCAATTTTCCAGCGCGCCCACAAGATGACCGAGATGGAGCTTGCCCGTCGGGCGCATACCGCTGAGAATAACTTTTTTTCCCTTGTTCACCTGAACCAAAGACGAAAGAAGCTCCTTTCACTGAGCGCGCATCAATTCATAAAGAGGTACGGCTTCCAGACTTCGTCCACGCGCCCGACAAAATCGCGCAGGAACATGACATGGTTCGGGCGAATCGGTTTGCGGCGTAATGTCATATCCGATTCATGCGGCGTGCGGTCGCCCTTCCTGTTATTGCACCGTACGCACGCGCAGACGAGGTTTTCCCATGCTTCACCGCCGCCGCGCGCTTTCGGAATAATGTGGTCAACCGTCAACGGAACGTCCCCGCGGCCGCAGTACTGGCACCGGTGACTGTCTCGGCGGAGAATATTCTTGCGAGAGAGAACTATCCGTTTGTAAGGGACGCGGACGTAGATACCGAGACGGACGATACTCGGAAACGGCATCGCCGTAGAGACAGAATGAAGGAGAAGGCCGTCGGCAGCTGCGATCAATTCAGCTTTCCCGAGGTAGAGAAGGATGATTGCTTTCTTGACGTTGCAAACACTGAGAGGCTCGTAGTTGTGATTGAGGACGAGCACTTTTCTATTCAACTTCCCGTTCGACATTATCACATGCGCTTTTGCACTGAAGACTAACATACCTCCTTGCTTATGCCTATACCCATCGAATGAAGTTCTTGCTTGAGATTCCACCTCTTACGTATTGTAAAATATAGCATAACGCCTGCGGATAGTCAAGTCTGAAAACACTAATAGGACACTGAAAAGCCAGATTGGACTGATTCTTCACGGATTTGTGTCCGTAACCGTTCAGCACCTCTGTCTTTTTACAGTATCCTATTTCAGCATGAACGACTTTTCTTACTTAGGCTTTCTGTAACGCCCCATCATTTCTTTTATAGAATCTCCTCCGTATTTCTCCATAAATGCGTTTGCGAGCACGGGGGCAATGACCGCTTCGGCAATCACCGAGCAAGCGGGAACGGCGCACACATCCGAGCGCTCGTACCGGGCTTTGACGCTTTTCTTTTTCGAAAGGTCAACAGATTGCAACGGATTGGCTAATGTCGAGATCGGCTTCATCGCACCATGAATCGTAATCATCTCGCCGTTTGTGACTCCCGCCTCAAGCCCGCCTGCGCGGTCTGTTTTTCTGCCTATGGCGCCGCCCTTCACGGTAAATTCGTCGTGGACTTCAGAGCCGTATTTTCGCGCATTGGCAAAGCCATCTCCAATTTCCACACCCTTCACAGCATGAATAGACATCACAGCCTGGGCAAGTTGACCGTCCAGCTTGCGGTCATACTGCACATAGCTTCCCAACCCGATGGGAGCGCCCGTTACGATGACTTCAAAAATCCCGCCTAAGGTATCGCCGCGCTTCTTCGATTTACGGATCGCCTCAACCGCTTTCGCTTCGACCCTTTTATCCAGGATACGCACCTGCGACTTATCCGCTTCTTCGGTTACTTTGTACGCTCCGCAGTTCGCCTTCGTATATTTATGAATGAGCCGGTCTATGGAAGAACGGTTGACAACCTCTGCAGTACCAATGGAAAGCACATGGCTTCCGATAAAGATGCCGAAATCCTCAAGGAGCTTTCTGACGATCGTGCAACAGGCAACGCGCATGGCAGTTTCGCGCGCGCTGGAGCGTTCGATCACGTTACGAATATCATCGAATTGGTATTTAACGACGCCGACGTAATCCGCATGACCGGGGCGCGGGATGGAAATTTTTTCGATTCCCTTGCCGTCGCCTTCTACCGCCATACGGTCTGTCCAGTTGCGCCAGTCCTTATTACGGATAACTAATGCGATGGGCGAGCCGAGCGTTTTCCCGAACCGCACGCCCGAGAGAATTTCGACCTTATCGGATTCAATCTTCATCCGCCCGCCGCGGCCATACCCCCCCTGGCGACGTCGAAGCTCCGCGTCGATGAACTCGACGTCGACCGCGACGTCCGCGGGCATGCCCTCCACCAAGGCAATCAGC
>DATCJD010000142.1:0-3948 GCA_036507435.1 Bacteroidota bacterium | reverse complement strand
GCCCCATGTGCGCCGCTTTCCCGGTGCGTCGCTGGTTGGCGTGTGCACGGGGAACGGCTTAAACGCGAAGAATGTCGCGCGTAGTTTCGGGTTTCAGTTTGCCACCACGGACGCTAACGAAATTCTCGTGAAACCCGATATCGGCACAGTGTTTGTTACCGCGCGGCACAACCTGCACACTCCGTTTGTCGTCGGCGCGCTGAACACCGGCAAGAATGTGTTTGTCGAAAAGCCGCTGTGTGTGACGTCCGATGAGTTGAAAGAAATTCAAGCCGCATACAATAAGGTGAATAGTTCGAAATCCTCGTCCCGTAATCCGCACTCGGTAGTGGTGATGGTCGGATTCAACCGGCGTTTTTCTCCCCACGCTCAACAGGTGAAACGATTTTTTGAGGACGCCGTCGGTCCTTATGCCATCCAGTACCGAGTGAATGCTGGGTACCTACCGGCGACGCATTGGACGCGCGACCCGGTAGAGGGCGGCGGACGAATCATCGGCGAGGTCTGCCACTTTGTGGACTTCATGCAGTTCATCACCGGCTCCGTGCCCGTGAAAGTCTATGCCGAAGGATTATCGAAATCGGGCGGCGGCGTGAAAGACGACGATTCAGCCGCAGTCACGATTTCCTTCGATGACGGCTCAGTCGGCGTCGTATCGTATCTGGCGAACGGCGATACGTCCGTGCCGAAAGAGTTGATCGAAATCTCTTCCACGAATCGAACGGCGGTCGTAGAGAATTTTCAAAAGTTGATATTGTTTCAGCGGGGGAAGAGACGCGAATTTAAGTTATCCGCGATCGACAAAGGGCATAAAGAAGAAATGCGGCAGTTTCTTGTTGCCGCGCGGGACGGCAAGCCGTCTCCTATTTCGTTCGAGAGCGCGGTTGTCACTACGCTCACGACATTCAAAATTGTCGAATCGCTGAAATCAGGAAAGCCCGTGGTTGTATGAGATGGACAGTGAAGTTGGCGCTTGCGGCGTTGTTGACGGCGACTGCACAGCAGAGCGTAAGTCAAACCGTCGTGGATGAACGGCCGCTATTCAGCGTTGCGCTCGGGATGGGGGCGGGCATCCACTCGGCGCCGTCTCTCGTTGATTTTATCAGTTCGTACGGTACGACAAGCAGTGGAGAACGGTTGGACAAATTTTCCTCTATGGTGGAATTCTACATCGCGCCTGCTGTACGCGTCGAGCCTCAGTGGAGCGTGGGCGTCGAGTACGCGCTGTTGCTGAAATCGCATACCGTCGGGAATTCATCGTCGTCCTCCGGCGCGGAATTTTCGTATCTCGTCCACATGCCGACCGCGATAGTGCATTATATCATTGACGAGCCTGCGTATAATCTAAGGTTCGGCGGCGGGGCTGGGTATCATCTCGCGACATTGACTCAAACCCTGCGTGTGTTCGGCGCAGAGGAGCAATTTTCTGCCAGCGGCGTCGGGGTGAAGCTCGAAGCCGTGGGCAACACGAAATTCGACGACACATTCTACGGGAACATCGGGGTCGATATGCGGTGGGATTTTCTCGGCTCGCTCAAGAATGCCGCCGGTGTTCCTGCCTATAATAGAGCGACGAATGCGGAGGCAACTATGCGGTTTTTCAGCTTGAGTCTAAAGTTTGGCGTGCTGTTTCAATTGTAACAAGAGATTCTATGACGGTCTTCGAAGCGGCAATTCTCGGTTTGATTCAAGGGCTGACGGAGTTTCTCCCCGTGAGCAGTTCCGGGCATCTCGTCTTAACCGAGCACCTCCTGAATATTCATACGTCCAGCGATATTACGTTTGAAGTTTTCGTACATTTCGGTACATTTCTCAGCGTTGTCGTGGTCTTTTGGAAGGACGTAGTGGGAATCCTTCAATCGTTCGTTCGCGCATTCATCCCGTTTCGGTTGAGTAAAGACTATTATCGCGAGCACGAACATTTCCGGCTTGCCGTGGCCATCCTGATCGGGTCGATTCCCGCGGCGGTCATCGGTATTCGGTACGAAGATTCCATCGCTCAGGCATTTACGGACCCGAAGCTTGTCGCCGTGATGCTTGTGATCACGGGACTGATTCTGTTCCTGACCGGACTCGCGAAGCCGCAGGAGGGGAGGCGGGTTGGACTCGTCTCCGCTTTTCTCATCGGGTGCGCGCAAGCGATGGCGATCATTCCGGGGATTTCGCGTTCAGGCTCCACTATCAGCGCGGCGTTGTATTTGAAAGTCGAGCCGTACCATGCCGCCCGGTTTTCGTTTTTGATGTCCCTGCCCGTCATTGCGGGCGCAACTCTGCTCAAAACCAAAGACCTCATCATGGAAGGCGGCGCATCGGAGGGACTGTTTACGTTGTTCGTAGGCATGGCGGTGTCGTTCGGTTCGGGATATGTGGCAATCAAAGTCCTGCTCAAAATTATCGAGCGGGGTAAGCTTCGTTGGTTTTCGTTGTACTGTTTAACTGTCGGTATTCTCGGCATCTTATTCATTTAAGGAGGTTCGTATGAAGCGTCTCGTGGTAGTGATGATGGCGTTGTGTGTTCCATTCATTGTTCTTGCACAAGCGAAAAAGGGTAAAAAAATGGATGCAGAAAAAAAGCCGTACGCCGTGATGGAGACATCAATGGGTACGATTGAAATCGAGCTGTTCGAAAAAGCGACGCCGAAGACATGCGGTAATTTTATCGGGCTCGCGGAAAAAGAATACTATAACGGCATCATTTTTCATCGTATCATTGATAATTTTATGATTCAAGGCGGCGACCCGACCGGCACCGGGCGCGGCGGCGAGAGCATCTACGGCAAGCCGTTCGAAGATGAATTGGTCGATTCGCTCAAACACACAGGTCCCGGAATTCTCTCAATGGCGAACCGCGGCCCGAATACCAACGGCAGTCAGTTTTTCATAACGCTCGTTCCTACCTCGTGGCTTGACGGAAAACATACGGTCTTCGGCAAGGTCGTGAAAGGGCTGGACATCGTCGAAAAAATCGGCAAAGTGGAAACGTCCAAGCCGCTCGATAAACCCGTCAAAGACGTCGTGCTGAAGAAGGTGACCATCGAACGAAAGTAGTGGAGCGGTAGAGCAACCTGCGTTCCGGTTATTGTGTAGCCTGAACGCGTCCCCTTGAATAAGGAGGAAGATATTACGTTTTTTTCCCTCCTTCATGAAGGAGGGGTGTCCCGATGCAATGCATCGGGACGGGGTGGTTGACTTATACGTTGTTCAAAGAGAATGTATCCTTGTTCTGACTATCATCGTCGAAGCTGAAGACAAACATCAAGAGCGGAGCGTGCAATGGCAGAAACGACCGAAAAGAAAGAATTCTTTACCTCGCGATGGGGGATGATTCTCGCCGTCATCGGCATTGCCGTTGGGACGGGCAACATCTGGCGGTTCTCCCGCATCGTCGCGCAGAACGGCGGCGGGTCGTTCCTGATCCCGTGGATCATCTTCCTGCTCGCATGGTCTATCCCGTTGATCATTGCGGAATTCGCCATCGGCAAGTACACCCGCAAAGGGACCATCGGCGCGATCGGCAAACTTGCCGGCGCGCGCTACGCCTGGATGGGCGCGTTTATCGGTTTTGTCGCGACGGCGATCATGTTCTACTATTCCGTCGTCGCAGGGTGGTGCATGAAGTACCTCACCAGTTCGCTCTCAGGTTCGTTGCTCACTACGGAAGACCATGTCGCGCTCTGGGGCTCGTTTACAGGCAGTTACGAGCCTATCGTGTTTCACATGACCGCCATGCTCATCGGCGCGTTTGTCATCTACAAAGGCGTCGTCTCCGGTATTGAGCGCACCAATCGCATTTTAATTCCGTCGCTTCTTGTTATTCTTCTGACACTTGCCGTCCGCGCAGTGACGTTGGACGGAGCGTGGGAAGGGATCCAGTATCTCTTCACGCCGAGCTGGGAGACGTTGCTCGATTACAAAGTCTGGCTCGCCGCGCTCACGCAGAACGCATGG
>DATCJD010000141.1:0-8539 GCA_036507435.1 Bacteroidota bacterium | reverse complement strand
GCCCCGTTGTCGTTGGTCTATGGCTTCATCGTGTTTGTACGCAATTGGCTTTTTGATGCCGGGGTGTTGCCGACGACGAAGGTCGAGGCGCCGGTTATTTCGGTGGGAAATATTTCCACCGGGGGCACGGGCAAGACTCCGTTCGTTGAATACCTCGCGCGGCATTTGAAAGCCCGCGGCAAGAAGGTCGCCGTCATCAGCCGGGGCTATAAGCGCACAACGACCGACTATGTTGTGGTAAGCAACGGAGCACAGCGTTGCGCAGAAGCATATGAGTCCGGCGACGAGCCGTTTCAGCTCGCGCAGAAACTCGACGGCGTGGTCGTCGCGGTGGATGAGAACCGCGTGCGTGCGGCAAAGAATGTGATTGCGGAATTCAACCCGGATGTGATTGTTCTTGACGACGGCTTTCAGCACCGGTATCTTCATCGCGACCTGAATATCGTACTTGTTGCTAACGATGAATTGCAAACGCCTGGTTGGTTGTTGCCGGGCGGGAATTTGCGTGAGCCGCTCAGCGCTCTCAAGCGCGCCGATGTGATCGTCATCTCCCGGTGCAAAGACGTTGCAACATTCGCAACGGCAAGCCGACGTTTATCAGCGATGACGGTCAAGCCTTTGGTAGGAATGAGGCTCCGCTCGACGAGTATGAAGAATGCCTTTACGGGGCTGGGGACAGACTTGACGAGTTTAGCCGGCAAACGTGTCACGGCGTTTTCCGGGATAGGCAATCCAGAACAATTTGAGCAGATGTTATCTTCGTTGTCAGTTGACGTCGCACACCATCACCGGTTTGCAGACCATCATAGATATTCCACACAGGATATCGAGGCAATACGACAGTCGTTTAAGAGTGAGAAAGCGGAGTATATCATCACCACGGAAAAAGATGTCGCAAGGCTAAATGGAGACAGGGAGTTGATGCATTCATTGCTCAATGGGTTTCCTGTCATGTATCTTGAAATTCAGCCAGAAGTCATCGAGGGGGAAGAGATGTTGTTGTGGCTCTTGGCGAAGATTTAGAAAGGAGGTGTCGTGTGGCGCTGGAATTCAACAGTTCACCGGAGATGACGCTTGGAGTCGAAATGGAGTTGCAAGTTATTGACGGAAAAACAAAAGATTTAACGGCGGGAACGCCCAAGATTTTTGAAAAATTAGGGGGGGAACAACGGCATATTAAGCCGGAATTAGTGCAGTCTATGATCGAGATTGATACGGGCGTGTGTGATTCCATCAGCGAGGTGAAACGCGACTTGCAGATGCAAATCCATACTCTCTATTCCGTGTGCAAAGAACTTGGGTACGAGCTTGCTTCAGCCGGTTCGCATCCGTTTGCGCGGTACAGCGAGCGTATTTTGTACCCGGCGGAACGGTATCGAAACCTGATCGACCGCAATCGGTGGCTCGCGCAACGGCTGATGGTGTTCGGACTGCATATTCACGTCGGTATGCGTGACGAGTACCACGCCATGGCGATGAACAATGCGATGGTGCACTACCTGCCGCACCTGCTTGCGCTCTCAGCCAGTTCTCCATTCTGGCAGGGTAAAGACACGGGGCTTGCATCGAGCCGGGTAACGATTTTTGAAGCACTGCCGACCGCAGGCCACCCGTGTACGTTTAAGGACTGGCAGGAGTTCGAAGCTTTTTATGACGCGATGGTTACCTCGCGGTCAATTTCTTCTATTAAAGATATTTGGTGGGATATTCGCCCCCAGCCGAATTACGGCACAGTGGAAATACGCATTTGTGACGGTCCGGCTACGTTGCGTGAAACACTCTCGATTGTAGCTTTGGTGCAATGCTTGTACCATTGGTTTGACCAGCAGTATCGCGATAAGAAAGAATTCATGCCTCCTCCATACTGGATGTTACGCGATAATAAATGGAAAGCCGCGCGTTACGGACTTGAAGCTGAGATTATCCTTAATGAAAAAGGAAAAACAAACTACTTGAGGGCGGAGATCGAGCATCTCCTCGGTGTGCTCGGACCGCTTGCAGAATCGCTTGAATGCGCGAATGAATTGCGCCACGTCCAGACGATGCTCGACCGCGGCTGTAGCTATCAGCGCCAGAAAGCCCTGTATGATAAAGAAGGAACGTTCCTTGTTGTTGCAGAAAGTATCATTGAAGAATTCCAAAACGATACACCGATGTATGTGAATTGACATGCGCATAGGCATAACGGATAACCATCGCCCTAAACCGTATTTGGAGAATTATATCAAATGGATTCATCGCATCGACCCTGCAATCGAAATGGTGAAGATGTCCTACGTTTTGAAGAATGCTGATGCGGTGAAGGATGTCGATGCGTTGCTTTTGACGGGCGGGGGAGATGTGCATCCCAGGTTCTATGGAAAGCCCGAGTTCGTTGGCGAGATTGAAGAGGTCAACGAACTTCGAGACGAATTTGAATTACAGGTGATTGACCAGGCTCTCGAAGCCGATATGCCTATACTCGGCATTTGCAGAGGGATGCAGATCATGAATGTGGCGCTGGGCGGAACGCTGATTCCCGACCTCCCGTCCGCAGGATATGTATTGCATGCAGTGGAAGATTTGCAAGACCATCGCCATACAATACAGCGCGTGCCGCATTCGCTGTTAGAGATTATCACGGGCGGCGGCGAGCATGAGGTGAATTCCATTCATCACCAGGCGGTAGATGAGCTTGGACGGGGCTTGATGGCTAGTGCAATATCACCCGACGGCGTGGTGGAAGCGGTCGAATGGTCGCTGAAGGACCGCATGCCTTTTCTTCTCTGCATGCAGTGGCATCCGGAACGGATGGCGGATGTCGAGAACCCGTTCTCGAAAAATATTGCTGAGTATTTTTTACGTGAAGTGCAGTTATCTATGAATCATTCAACCTGAAACCAGAAACGGAGCATTACCACGATGGGAATGTCTGCTAAATATGTCTATTTCTTTGGAAAGGGCAAAGCCGAGGGCAAGGCGGAAATGAAAAACCTCCTCGGCGGCAAAGGAGCGAACCTCGCCGAGATGACCAATATCGGGTTACCCGTTCCACCTGGTTTTACCGTGACCACGGAAGTCTGTACGCATTACTATGAACATAAAAAATCTTATCCCAAGTCGTTGCAGAAAGAAGTAGAGACGGCGTTGAAGAAAGTGGAAAACTCGATGGGCGCGCGTTTCGGCGACCCGGCAAACCCGTTGCTCGTGTCCGTTCGTTCCGGGGCGCGCGCGTCCATGCCGGGCATGATGGATACGATTCTCAATCTTGGCTTGAATGACCGCACGGTGCAGGGCGTTATCCGGAAAACAAACAACGAACGTTTCGCGTACGATTCATATCGCCGCTTTGTGCAGATGTACGGCGACGTGGTGTTGGGGCTGAAGCCGGTGCACAAGGATGAGATTGACCCGTTCGAGCTTATCATCGAGCACAAGAAAAAAGAGCGCCGCGTCAAGTTAGATACCGAACTGACTGCGGACGATTTGAAAGACCTTGTCCTGCGCTTCAAAGCCGCCATTAAAGAAAAAACGGGGCATGATTTTCCCGAAGACCCGTACAAGCAACTCTGGGGAGCCGTCGGCGCAGTGTTCGGCTCCTGGATGAACGACCGCGCAATTGCATACCGAAAAATGTACGACATCCCCGCGTCGTGGGGAACGGCTGTCAACGTGCAGACAATGGTGTTCGGAAATATGGGCGACGATTCCGGGACTGGTGTAGCGTTCACACGCGACCCGGCGACTGGCAATAATATTTTCTACGGTGAGTATCTGATGAACGCGCAGGGCGAGGACGTTGTTGCGGGCACGCGCACGCCGTTGCCGATTTCAAAACTTGCCGCCGACCAACCCGCGCTCTATAAACAGCTCGACGTCATTCGTAAAGTGTTAGAAAAACATTACCGGGATATGAACGACATCGAGTTTACAATCCAGCAAGGCAGGCTGTATATGCTCCAATGCCGCGTAGGGAAACGCACGGCATTCGCCGCGATCAAAATCGCGGTCGACATGGTGCAGGAGCGGCTCATCACCGACCGCGAAGCGCTCTTGCGGATAGACCCCGATCAGCTGAACCAACTGCTCCGCCCGATTTTCGATAGTAACGAGAAAAGCGCCGCCGTGAAATCTGGCAAACTGCTCGCCAAGGGCTTAAACGCTGGACCGGGCGCGGCGACTGGACGCGCAGTGTTTAACGCGCATGACGCCGAAGAATGGGCGAAACGCGGCGAGGCGGTTATCCTCACGCGCATTGAGACGTCGCCGGAAGACATTCGCGGCATGAAAGCGGCGGAGGGGATTCTCACCGCTCGCGGCGGTATGACATCTCACGCGGCTTTGGTTGCGCGACAGATGGGCAAAGTCTGCGTTGCAGGATGCAGTGATTTGGACATCGACTACGCAACGCACAGTATGCGTGTGAACGGCAAGGTGGTGAAAGAAGGCGATTGGATTTCTCTGGACGGCACTACGGGTGAAGTCATTGCTGGTAAGATGAACACAAAGCCGTCGGAAGTTCTGCAGGTGCTTATCGATAAAACGCTCAACCCGCATGACGCGTCCATCTACCAGACGTTCGATAAAGTCATGAAGTGGGCGGACAAATACAGACGGCTCAAGATTCGCACGAACGCGGACTTGCCCGACCAATCCGCCAACGCTATTTCTTTCGGCGCGGAAGGCATCGGCTTGTGTCGCACCGAGCATATGTTCTTCGGAGAAGGGAAAATCGGTCCTATGCGCGAAATGATTCTCGCCGAAACGGTCGAGAAGCGTAAAGCGGCGCTCGGCAGGCTTCTGCCGTTGCAACGGAAGGACTTCGAAGGAATTTTTGAAGTCATGAATGGCAGGCCCGTGACGATCCGCACGATTGACCCGCCCTTACATGAATTCTTGCCGCATGAGGAGAAGGCACAACGAGAGTTAGCTCGTGAAATGGGTATTACATACGAAACGGTGAAACAGCGCGTAGAGTCGCTGCACGAATTCAACCCGATGCTCGGATTCCGTGGTTGCAGGCTGGGTATTATCTACCCAGAAATAACGGAAATGCAGGCGCGTGCGATTTTTGAAGCGGCGTCCAACATCAAGAAACGCGGTATTCCTGTCGAGCCGGAAATCATGATCCCGCTTGTCGGCAATCCGAAAGAACTCGAGCACCAGGAAAAAATTGTGCGCCGCGTAGCCGCTGAGGTCAAGAAAGAAACGGGCGTGAGCTTCCCCTACCTTGTTGGCACGATGATCGAAGTGCCGCGCGGGGCGCTGGTCGCTGATGAAATTGCACAGGTAGCGGAGTTTTTCAGTTTCGGAACAAACGATCTTACGCAAACTACTCTTGGCGTCAGCCGCGACGACGCGGGCAGGTTTCTCGTTCCGTACGTCGAGATGGAAATATACCCGAAAGAGCCGTTCGAAGTGCTAGACCGAGCGGGCGTCGGTCAGTTGATGAAAATGGCAGTAGAAAAGGGACGCGCCACAAACCCCAAACTGAAAATCGGGATTTGCGGCGAGCACGGCGGCGACCCTTCGAGCGTGGAATTCTGCCACATGATCGGTCAGGATTACGTGAGCTGTTCACCGTTCCGCGTACCGATTGCGCGGTTGGCGGCGGCGCGCGCGGCGCTCATGCATGACGGATCACGAAAAGCCGCTTCGCCATCTACCAAGAAAAGCAGAAAGCCGGCAAAGCGCCGTAAGCGGTA
Source organism: Bacteroidota bacterium (assembly GCA_036507435.1). Taxonomy (GTDB): domain Bacteria; phylum Bacteroidota; class Ignavibacteria; order UBA10030; family UBA10030; genus JAKEEG01. Next base: position 2,855 of record DATCJD010000141.1, on the reverse strand, counting down.
AATTGTATCGTAGAGACGTAGCTTGCTACGTCTCCGTGCGTATATGAGACGTTGCAAGCAACGTCTCTACTGGGATTCGGCAGAAAAAATACTGTGTGTCCTCACGTTCCAGAAAGGCATATTGAATGAAGCTATCGGACTTTAAATATCCGCTTCCTCGCAACCTCGTTGCCAAACAGCCGGTAAGCCCGCGCGACCACTCGCGCATGATGGTGCTGAACCGCGCCGACGAGTCTATCGAGGACCGGAAATTTTATGAGGTGCTGGAATATATGAACAAAGGCGACTGTCTGGTCGTCAATGAGACGAAGGTGTTTCAGGCGAGACTGTTCGGGAAGAAAGAAAAAACGAACGCGAAGATTGAAGTGTTCCTGCTCCGCGAGCTCAACAAAGAAGATAATATCTGGGACGTGATCGTCGACCCTGCGCGGAAGGTCCGCATCGGCAATAAGATTTTCTTTGACGACGGGAAGCTCTGGTGCGAAGTCATCGACAATACCACGTCGCGCGGCCGCACGGTGCGCTTCAATCATAAGGGGGATTTCTTCAAGATTATCGAGCGGATTGGGTTGACGCCGCTTCCGTATTATATTAAGCGCGACGCGAACGAAAAAGACAAGCAGGCATATCAGACCGTCTTCGCAAAAGTGTTGGGCGCAGTCGCCGCGCCGACAGCGGGATTGCATTTCACGAAGCAACTCCTCAAGAAAGCACAGTCGAAGGGAGTCAAAATCGTTCCGGTGGTTCTCCATGTGGGGCTTGGCTCGTTCCGCGCTGTAGAAGTAGAAGATTTGACGAAGCATAAGATGGATTCGGAGTACTATGAAATCACCGCCGAAGCCGCCAACGCCATCAACAAGACGATTGATAATAAGCGTAACGTGATTGTCATTGGAACGAGCTCGTGCCGCGCGGTTGAATCCAGCGTCACATCGGACGGACATGTAAAGCCCTCGAAAGGGTGGACGGACAAGTTTATTTTCCCTCCATACGATTTTAAGATCACGGACAGGCTCGTGACGAACTTCCACTTGCCGGAGTCGACGTTGCTGATGCTCGTCGGCGCGTTTGCGGGACATGAGTTCATCACGCGCGCATACAAGAAAGCCATCAAGGACGGCTATCGCTTCTACAGCTACGGCGATGCGGTGCTGATTATATAGAAAGAGAATCTTTGCGAAGGCTTCCGACCGAGCATAAAACTTGTAATGATATGTTCGGTGAGGACACCTTCGCCAACAAAGGTTATACATGCCACGACGGCGTCCAAAAGTATCGGTTATAGTCCCAGCGGCGGGAAGCGGTAGTCGGCTCGGCGGCTCGGTGAAGAAACAATTCATCAAGCTTGAAAACAAGCCGGTGCTGATCCATACGCTTCAGCGGTTTGAGCATTGCACCGACGTTGACGAGATCGCCGTCGCCATCCCCGAAGAGTTTATCGTGGAAATGGAAAAGCTGGTCTCGCAATACCGGCTTCACAAAGTCCGTCGCGTAGTGATCGGGGGGACCAAACGGCAGGATTCCGTGTTGAACGCGCTGAACAAACTCGCCTTAAAGGATTCCGATATTGTGTTAGTGCACGACGGTGTCCGCCCGTTCATCGAGTCCAAACGCATCTCCCAGCTCGTGAAAGCCTGCCGGACGCACGATGCGGTGGTTCTCGCCGTTCAGCCGAAAGATACCGTGCGCCGTTCCAACGGCGGCAGATTTTTCGACCAGACGCTTGACCGCTCGGCATTATGGCTGGTGCAAACGCCGCAGGTCTTCAAAGCGGGGATACTGCTGAAGGCGTTTGCAAAAGCCCGCAAGGATAAATTTTATTCGACTGATGAAGTAGCGCTTGTCGAACGGCTTGGCGTAAAAGCGAAAATCATCGAAGGCAGTTACGACAATATTAAAATTACGACAAAGGAAGATTTGGAATTGGGATCGCTGATTTTAGAGCGCTGGAACGAGAAAGGAACTGCGTAATTCGATGAAATTTGGGCTTTCGGTTGCTTTTTTGAAACGAACTTCCTAACTTGAGCAACCTATAAATTATGGGTAATCTTTCTCTCGTCATATTGCTGAGTTATATCGTTGGTTCAATCCCGACGAGCATTATTCTTTCGAAGTGGAAGCACGGCTTCGACATCCGTACCAAAGGAAGCGGTAATGCCGGCGGGACGAATGTCTTCCGCGTGCTCGGATGGAAGTCCGGCGTGCTTGTCACGCTCATCGATATGGGCAAGGGCATACTCGCGACTGTTGTTATTGCGCGGCTCTTCTGGGACCCTACGCTTCCGTTCTACAACCGCACACCGTTTGAGGACTTAACGGTCATTCAGCTTATTTGCGGAGCGTCTGCAGTTCTGGGGCATATCTGGACGATGTTTGCCGGTTTTCGCGGCGGCAAGGGGCTGGCAACTTCGGCAGGAATGCTGATTGGTATCGCTCCTACTGAATTAGCAATCTGTGCGGCGGTGTTCTTCGTCGTGTTTATCGCGTGGAAGTACGTCTCGCTCAGTTCCATAGCGGCGGCAATCACATTCCCGGTTTCGATGTTTATCAGGCAAAATGTGTTCGGCGATGAAATCCAGAGTTATCTCACCCTCATTTATTTTAGTATCGCGGTCGCACTGCTCCTCATCTACTCCCACCGCGCCAATATCAAACGGCTGTTTGAGGGGACAGAAAAGAAAATCACCTCGTCTTCGAAAGACCGGCAATCGGAATCGTAACGGCGCTGCACGAAGAGCGCTCGCAGGTTTCCAAGATTGTCTCGTCTGCTTAATTCCATGAAGATTACCGTTCTCGGCGCAGGAAGTTGGGGCACAACATTAGCGCTTGTGCTGGTCGGCAACGGCCATGACGTT
>DATCJD010000140.1:0-3342 GCA_036507435.1 Bacteroidota bacterium | reverse complement strand
GCCTGCATTCGCGGCGGCAACGCAGACTACGCAGCCAATCGTGATCGCCAGCGCGCTATACGCGCCGCCCGTCCAGCCTGCGATTAAAAACAACGCGCACGTCGCCATCAGCGTGGCAATTGTCATGCCGGAGACGGGGTTTGCAGAACTGCCGATTAATCCGACAATGCGGGAAGAAACGGTGACGAACAAAAATCCGAAAATAATAACAAGGAACGCCGAAAGGATATTGGAGAAGATACCTGTTTCCGCTCCGGGGATCGGCATAAACGTCAACAATCCCCAAATGAGAAGCACGAGCACGATAGAACCGATGACCACGATATTCATCGGCAAGTCATGTTCCGTACGCGAGGCGGCGGTTTCCATGCCGCCCCTCTGAGCGGAAAAATCTTTCAAGCCGGCTTTGAATGCGTCCACAATCGTCGGGATTGTTCGCATCAGCGTAATCAAACCAGCCGCCGCGACCGCGCCCGCTCCCATAGGGCGGATGTAACTCGACCACAGTTGACTTGCGCTCATCTCCGCAATAGGAATGGTCGATGGATACAACGGCTCGGAAAGTTGTCCGCCGAAAAATTTAATCGCGGGCATCATCAACAACCAGGAAAAAACGCCGCCGGCAAACAGCGTCCCGGCGACTTTTGGTCCGATGATGTACCCGACGCCGAGATACTCCGGCGTTACCTCTGCGCGTACCGTCGCGCCTTGAAACCAGCTTGGGCGGTATTCTGCAGTAGACCTCCAGAACCCCATCGCGTGCATGAGAAATGCATACACGCCGCCGATGCCCAAGCCCGCGAACACTCTGCCGGCAAACGAGCCGCCTTTTTCCCCTGCGATTAGCACGTCGGCGCAGGCGGTGCCTTCCGGATACGTCAGGTTGCCGTGTTCTTTGACGATGAGTTGCCTGCGAAGCGGGATCATGAACAACACGCCGAGCCACCCGCCGATCATCGCGAGAATGAAAATGCGCGTGTACTCAAGCGGGAAGCCGAGAAAAATAAGCGCGGGCAACGTGAAGATCACGCCCGCCGCGACGGATTCACCCGCCGACCCCGTCGTTTGGACGATGTTGTTTTCCAAGATCGTTCCCCTGCCGAACGCGCGGAGAACGCTGATCGAAAGTACCGCTATGGGTATCGACGCGGAGACGGTCAACCCCGCGCGCAAGCCGAGATACACCGTGACGGCTCCGAACAAAATGCCGAAGAATGCGCCAAGGATAATCGCTTTAACGGAAAACTCGCTGACATCCTGCGACGCCGGGATAAACGGCTCGAACTTCGTTATTGTCTGCTCAGCCATACATGCCTCCGTATGAATGTGAGGTGAATTTCTCTTTTTCCGCCTGCGGCGGATAATGCACTGTTATTGACAACTCTTCTATTGGGTACTTTTCAGGCCGAACATCGCTCTGACAATGTAGCCGGCGATTTGCGGGTTTTCATTCAGCCGACGCACGGAGTACGCGTACCATGCCTGCCCGTACGGCACATAGACCCGAAGTCTATGGTCCCTTGCCACGATAGAATCACGCAACGGCTCGCGCACGCCCAATAGCATTTGGAATTCGTACTGTTCACGTGTAAGCTTGTATTTGGCGATGAGTTCGTACGCTTTCTGGACGATGTATTCATCGTGCGTGGCAATACCGACATAACACCCGCTCTCAAAAAGTATTCTGAGCAACAGGACAAAATTTCTCCGTACTTCATTCCGGTCGCTGAACGCAATGTCTTCCGGCTCCACATAAATGCCCTTGCACACGCGCACGTTCACGTTCAGCTTCGCCAGCGAGCGGACGTCCTCTTCGCTCCGGCGCAGATACGCCTGAATCACCACCCCGACGTTATCGTATCCCGCCTCTCTCAGCCTTCGATAGATAGCGAGCGTATCGGAGGTCGTAGATGAATCCTCCATGTCAATGCGGACGAAATTTCCCGCCCTGCGCGCGGCGGAGACAATCGCTTCCAAATTCCGGTAGCTAAGTTCGGCGTCAATGCGCAATCCGAGTTGGCTGAGTTTCAGAGAGCAGTTCGAGTCGAGCTTGCTCTCTTGCACCGATTGTATTATCCTCAACCACTCGTCCTTGATAGCAACGGCTTCCAATTCAGAATAGACGTCTTCTCCGAGGAGGTCGAGTGTCGCCATCAGATGTTTGGCGTTCAGCCTGCGGACGACCTGCGTTGCATCCTGTAGCGATGAACCTGCTATATAACGCCTGGAGACCCTGCCGACAATAGATTTAGGAACGAGGGGAAGCGTTTTCGCAATAAACGTATTCAGAAAGGACATCTTTATTTTTCAAACCTGAGTGGAAAAAAAATCCGAAAAAAGATAGAGAGAGATAGAGTGAAATGCAAGGGGAACAGTTGTCAGCGTTGGTAAAAGCTATCCAATTACTGCTACATGCCGAATAATATCCTACAAATAACGACTGCGCCGACCATGCCGAACACATCGGCAATTAACCCGGCGGGCAACGCATGGCGGGTGTTTTTGATATTGACCGAGCCGAAATACAGTGCGAGTACGTAGAACGTCGTTTCCGTACTGCCGTACATCGTAGAGGCAAGGATGCCGATAAACGAATCGGGACCGTGCACGTTCATCAACTCCGTCATAATCCCTAACGAACCACTGCCGGAGAGCGGACGCATGATCGCCATCGGCAATGTCTCAGCGGGCATGCCGATGAGGTTCGTGGCTGGGGCGATGAGCGCGATCAGCACATCCATCGCGCCGCTCGCGCGGAAGATGCCGATAGCAATCAGCATCGCCACCAGATACGGGATAATCCGCACAGAGGTGTTAAAGCCTTCCTTGGCGCCTTCGACGAAGACCTCGTACACCCGGACTTTCTTGACAATCCCCCATCCCAAAAAAATAAACAGGATCAGCGGGATGGCGATGATCGAAATAATATTGATGACCGCGCGAAAGACTTCAGCCATGCCGCTCCTCCTTATTTTCCGGAGTCGTTTCGACAAGCAGGTCTTTCTTATAGCGTGGAAGTTTTTCGAGAAATTTCACCGCAATCAGTCCGAAGACCGTTGCACAAGCCGCGCCGAAAATCGACGTGCCGATGATGATACCGGGATTCGCCGAGCCTGCCGCGGCGCGCACGGCGATGGCTGTCGCTGGAATCAGCACTAATCCAGAGGTGTTAATGACGAGGAACGTGCACATCGCGTTCGATGCGGTGCCGAGCTTGGGGTTCAGTTTATTGAGTTCCTCCATCGCTTTCAACCCGAACGGCGTTGCCGCATTGCTCAAGCCGAGCATGTTTGCCGAAAGGTTCATGATGATGGAGCCGATGGCAGGATGGTCGTGCGGCAC
>DATCJD010000139.1:0-5867 GCA_036507435.1 Bacteroidota bacterium | reverse complement strand
CATCGCCGTGTCAATATCCTGAGGCGTTGCAACGTCTTCCTGCACGACGAACGCCGCTTCGTTCACTAACTGGCAGAGAATGCGCGGGAGGACCATTCCCACGCGGTCTTGCACGATTTCAACATGTTTGTCGAGTGACTGAAAAAAATGCAGAACAACGTCCACAGTTTCTTTCGGCGTGTGGGCGGTCGGCGCGATCTCTACGATGCTCTGTTGCGTAAACAACGGAAGCGCCCCGATGCCAACCAACCTGTGCTTACCCTTGACCCATGTCGCTTGTTCCGTTGCCGTTACAGTAACCGAACTGCACAAGAGGGGCGCGGTGGCGGCAAGGGCTTTATCCAATGTAACAAGATTTTTCTGTTTATGTTCCTTATTGGTAATTGTTAATTCTATTCCAACCGAAGCCCGTGAGGGAATGGTTTTTCCGATTTTGATAGAATCTTCATCGAATTTCGGTGTTGGTTTCGGAGGTTCATTCCAATGCACGGTAACGGCGTATCCCTTACCTGCGCACAATCGGGCGTATTCTTCTACCAGCGGCGAATCACCTATTATATAGACGACAGCATGACCGCTTTTTCCCTTCGTGTCCTTTGTGCCCTTTAGTGATGAAGTTCTCTTTGCCATCAGTTACTTTGTTTCCTCGTATTTGTAGAAGCCCTGCCCTGATTTTCTTCCGATCTGCCCGGCTTCCACCATGCGTTTCTGAATCGGGTGCGGGCGGTACCGCGGTTCGCCGAAATACTGCTCGTACATTGATTGCGTGACGGCGAAATTAACGTCAATCCCGATTAAATCCATGAGTTCGAACGGTCCCATGGGAAACCCCGCGCCGTCCTTCACGATGCGGTCGATTTGCTCGACGGACGCGACATTTTCTCCGAGCAACCGCAGTGCTTCGCCGTAGAAGGGACGTGCGACGCGGTTCACGATAAAACCCGGCGTATCCTTCGCCACCACAGGCGTTTTGCCAATCTGTTTTGCGAATTCGACTGTTTGTTGAACTACTTCCGGAGACGTTTGCTGTCCTTTGATAACCTCTACCAGTTTCATGATGTGCGCGGGATTGAAAAAATGCAATCCCACAGCCCGCTCCGGATGCCTGAGCACAGAAGCAATAGCCGTGACCGATAAGGAAGAAGTGTTGGTCGCGAGAATCGTTGAGGGTTTGGTATCCGTTTCAAGGTGGCGGAAGAGGTCTTTCTTGACCATGAGATCTTCGATGATGGCTTCCACAACAAGCTCGCAGTGCTTGAGGTCGGAGAGCTTGGTGCGCGGGTGGATGCGCGCGAATGCCTCAGTGGTTTGCTCCTGCGTCAGCTTTCCTCTGTTCACGCCCTTGCGGAAATCCTGCTTGACTCGTTCCAACGCCTGCCGGAGGACGGTATCGTTGATATCGTAGAGAATAACGTCGACGCCCGAGAGCGCAGCGGCTTGCGCTATCCCGGAGCCCATCGTTCCCGCACCGACTATGCCGAAGTGTTTGAACATAGAACTTATGCTTTAGAGGGGGATTTTTTCTGCGGTTTCGTACCGTAGAGCGCCTGCTTCTCCCGCACGGTGAACGGCTTTCCGACTTCCTCTTTCCGCCAGCGTTCGAGTTGCTTTAGATGCTCTTGATACCAGGGTTCATGTTTTTCTGCGCCAGTAATCTCATGTCCACCCATGGCCTCTATTTTTTTTACTATCTCTTGTATGGTTACGTTATTTTTTCGTTTTCTTTTAGCCATCGGTTGAACCTTTCGATGTAGTGTGCCCAGTGTTCCTGAATATCGTCAAGTGCGAATGTCAATCCCTGGTTGTTATTCAAATACGTATATTTGTTAACTCTGTATTTTGTTCCATTAGGAAGCAGTGTGTCTCGATGCGGTCCTTCATGGGCAGAATCATACCGTACTACCTCATACGTCTTTCCGCCGGATTTAAAGAGGAGTTTCACAACAAACTCCGTGACTATGCTCGTTCTGTAAAGAAATATGCAGTGCCATAAACATTGTCGCTAATCGGAAATTGATATTCTTTCGGCGGCATTCCTGATAAACGTACTCAATTGAGGGCTGAAAAACAAGAAATTGGTGTTGTTCAGAGAGGCGTATGTTGTTTGCGATGAGAAATACCGGTTCCTTTTGTCCCCCTCATTGAGGGGGATATGGGGGAGGCTTTTTTCTTAGAAAGTGCTAAACGAATTACTTTCCCTTAAACTGAGCGGGGCGTTTTTCTAGAAATGCCTGCACGCCCTCTTTGTGGTCTTCGGAGAGCGAGGCGATTTCCTGAACGTACGCTTCGTAGTCGAGGAGCGAGTCGAGGTCGGTGGTGAGGGCTTTGTTCAACGTGCGCTTGATGAGTCCGATGGATTTCGTCGGAGACTTTGCGAGCTTTTCGGCGATTTCCATTGTTGTTTTTTCCAGCTCAGCAGAAGGGGCGATTTTATTCACCAGTCCAACTTGTAGTGCTTCCTGCGCGGAGATGTCGCCGCCGAGCGCGGCATACTCGAATGTCTTCGCCATGCCAACCAATCGCGGAAGAAACCAGTGCGATCCCGTATCGGGCACGAGCGCGATGCGGATGAAGACTTCGATGAGCTTCGCGTGGTCTGCCATGATGCGCATATCGCACGCGAGGGCGAGGCTCATGCCCGCGCCCGCCGCCACGCCGTTGACCATGCCGATAATCGGTTTCTCCATACTACGCATTTTGCGGATCATGGGATTGTAGTTTTTTTCGAGCGAGTCCTTGAGTGAACGCCGGGTGTCTTTGCCGGAGTGTTCTTTCAAATCCTGACCGGAGCAAAACGCCTTCTCGCCCGCGCCCCGAAGCACAACACACCGGACGTTCGGGTCTTTCTCCGCTTCCTTCAGCGCATCGTTCATGTCTTTCTTCATCGCCTCGTTGAACGCGTTAAACACCTCCGGGCGGTTCAGCGTGATGGTCAGGACGTTGTTGGTAACCGAGTAGAGGAGCGTGGTGTAGTTGGGCATGTTGAGTTTAGGGCACTAGCGTAAATTTCAAATGAGGAAAAAAAAATGTGGCTTTCGAGAAGGGTGTTGTCTCGCTATTTTGTAAGCCTTTTTTTGTGTTTTTCTCGCACGACACCATGGCTTACCACATTGGCGTTGTACTCGCTTTCTTCAAATGCATACAAGACTTCTTCGCGTTCTTGTTTAGAAAGGCTTTTCCAAAGTTTTGATTCAGGTCGAGAGGAGTTGGAAAGAGCTTCGTAGAGACGGGTGAGAAGTTCGTTGTTCTCGATCGTATCAATTAGTTTATGGAATTGTCGTTTGACCCGGGATGTATTTTTCGTCAGCATGGGTGCTCCTGTATTCTTCCATAAAATATACCGATTATCTTTTTCTTTTTCATCCCTTGTACAGCTTCGTTCGCTTCTTTCTGGACGTAAACCGGCCTGCCACCTCGCCGATGAGTTTTCGCCAATCGTGTTTCTTTTCCGGCTGAGACGGGGCAGGAGTATGTTTCGTCTCTACCCGCCGGTGCTCTTGGGAAGATCTGTTACCTCCTTGTTTGTTTCCTCCGGGTCTGGCGCCTTGGGGTCTGGTGCCCTGAGGATGACTGCGATATTTGTGTTTTTGTTGCGGTCGTCCGCCCTTACTCTGTTGGTGGCGCTGGCGGGGTTCGTGCGTCGGTTGCTCAGCGGGCTTGCTATAGTCGAAGCCCGGATATTGTTGAAGCGGAAAACGCTTCGCCGTAAACCGTTCGAGCCGCCGCATTGAATCTACCTCTTCGCGCGCGACGAACGTAATCGCGTCGCCCGTTGCGCTCGCGCGCCCCGTTCTGCCGATGCGGTGGATGTAGTCCTCAGGGAACGACGGGATGTCGTAATTCACGACGTGCGAAATGCCTTCCACGTCTATACCGCGGGCGGCGACATCCGTAGCGACGAGCACTCGATATTCTCCGTTACGGAACCCGCCCAACGCCCGCATGCGCTGTGCCTGCGTGCGGTTGGAGTGGATGGCAACGGACTTAATGCCGGTTTTCTCTAATCGTCGCGAAATTTTATCCGCGCCATGTTTGGTGCGGGAGAATACCAGCACGCTGTCTAATTCCTTTTGTCCTAACATGAATAACAGCAATTCTAATTTTCGGTTTGAGGGGATGGAATAAAACGACTGCCGCACGGAATTAACCGGCGTGCGTCGCTCGCCGATTTCAATAAGCACGGGGTGTTTCTGCACGCTGGACATCAGATCGCTCACTTCTTTGGATATCGTGGCGGAGAACATCATCGTTTGCCTCTCGCGCGGCACGTTCGAGACGATGCGTTTCACGTCTATAATAAAGCCCATGTCGAACATCCGGTCTGCTTCGTCAATCACGAGTATCTGCACGTGCCGGAGGTCAATGCTCCTGCGCTCGAGGTGGTCGAGCAGTCTGCCCGGCGTCGCGATGACAATATCCACGCCGCGCTGAAGTTTCTTCAATTGGTTCTGCATGTTCGTGCCGCCGTACACGGCAATGGTGCGCGTGTGCAGAAAGCGTCCGTAGGTGCGGATGGCGTCTTCGATCTGCTGGGCGAGTTCGCGTGTCGGCGTGAGAATCAGCGCGCGGCAGTGGTGCGTTTTCGTGTGATGTTTTGCGAGATGCTGGAGAATGGGCAGGACGAACGCCGCCGTTTTTCCCGTTCCCGTCTGTGCCGAGCCGATGATATCCTTGCCGGAGAGAGCAACCGGTATCGCTTTGGATTGTATCTCCGTCGGTGCGACGAATCCTGTCGCTAAAATTCCCTGCACGAGTTCATCGGACAGGCCTAGCGTTTTAAAGGGCAATGTGTATATCCTTCATATAAAAAAAATAAGTGTCACCCTGAGCGAAGTCGAAGGGTGTTCTATATTGTTGTCGGGCTTCGACTCCGCTCAGCCTGACTTGTTACAATCTTGCTCAATAAAGAGCTAATAGTACTACAAGATACGGATAATATAGTTAAGGACATACGGTTAAATGATGGAGGGTGAGAAAATCAAGTCTAGAGCGAAGGCGTCTGGCCGAGCGTCATGCTTTATCACTGTAATCCTCGGCGTGGACGCCTTCGGATTAGAGTGTTATTATTTTACGAGCACCATCTTTCTCGTCTCGGTAAATTGCGGGGTGACCAGACGGTAGAAGTATGTCCCGCTCGGGAAGCCGGTGGCGTCCCAGTGCTTGCGGTAGATCCCTTGGTCAAGCTCCTGCTCGAACAGTGTTGCCACTTCTCTGCCGAGGGCGTCGAGGATTTTGAGCGAGACGTGCGTAATCTCGTTGAGCAAAAATTCGATGGTTGTGTTGGGATTAAACGGGTTGGGATAATTTTGGTCGAGGCTAATCACTGTAGGTGTGGTGGGATAGGTCTCAACGGAGGTAATGGGCTCTTTGGTGAATTTGTAAATCGTCTGGCCGCTGGCGTAGCCGAGCGTATCGCCGAACATACGAAAGCGGTTGAGATTTGCTCCGAAAGAAGGATTCCACGTCGTACCGCCGTCGGTTGTTTCGTACGCTTGACTTCGAAATCCCCCCGCCCATCCCCGTTGGCCGTTGCTCAGGAACTGCAGTCCCTGCATTTCAAGCGCGTAACTCCCTTGTGGGAAGGATTGTTGTTCCCAAGCGAGACCCCCGTTAGTTGTTTTGAGATAGCGGGGAAGATTCAGTTGCATTGTTGGAAATGGTTCGATCGAGACATATCCTAATGTGGAAGTTGGGAAATGAATCTTCCAGCAAAGCTGGCCTTGTTGCATTCCTTCGTATACCTTTGTCCACGAAAAGCCTCCGTCTGTCGTACGCAGGACGAGGGCTTTTTTGGTATTGAGGTCCGCGCCATCAACTGAAGCGCCGACGACATACCCGGTATCCGGCGAAAAAAAATAAATGTCAAC
>DATCJD010000138.1:0-9510 GCA_036507435.1 Bacteroidota bacterium | reverse complement strand
CGTGCCAGTCGAAGATGAGCGACTCAAAGAAGCCGTCGTCGCTTACCTTGTGCATTGGGAACTCGCGCTTGCCGTTGTGTTCCTCTATTACAACAGCTTCGCTGGCGTCGGGCAGAAACGCGCGCACCGCGACGACATTCTTGCCCTCGACGCTCACCACATGCGCGCCGAGAACCTGAAACGGGTCGTGGTGCTCTACCGACGTGATGCGCAGTATATCCGCTTGTGAAACTGTGCTGTTCATATTATTTAGTAGAGTCTCTTGGATTCAATATACGATTTTACGGCGTCCGGCACTACGTATCGCAGGGAGCGTTTCTTACGAGCGGCTGTTCTTACAGCAGAGGAGGAAATATCAAGCAATTCCGCTTGCAGTATGGATACTTTACCTTTTCGCAAAGTTCGCAAGTTTGGGGCAGAACGCCCGGCACGCGGATACGCAAGTATCTTCGCGTGGCGCAAGATTTCTTTATACGACTTCCATTTTTTGAAATCTCTAAGATTATCCGTGCCGATGATGAGGAACAATTCTGCGCGCGGGAATCGCCGGCGATATTCATTCATCGTATCAATGGTGTATGAAATGCCGCCGCGCCGGATTTCTATATCCGATACGCTGAACGCGCGGTTGTCGCGCACGGCAAGCTTCGTCATCCGCAGGCGATGCTCCGGTTTCGCAGACGACTGTTTGCGTTTATGCGGAGGAACGTACGCAGGAATAAAAATGACCTGATCCAAGCGTTTGTGAACGCGCGCCTGCTCGGCAATCATCAAATGCCCGATGTGCGGCGGGTCGAATGTCCCGCCGAATAATCCGATTCGTTTATTAACTTGCGACATGCGTCCTGCTTACTTGAGAATAGAGATTCATTGTTTGCTCAACCATCCGCTCAATACTATATGTTGCTTTGGCAATTTCTCGCGCTTTGGATCCGAGCGTATTTCGCATCGCGTCGTCCGAAGCCGCTTTCAGGATCGCTTCAGCAAGCGCGTCCGGATTTTCCGGCGGCACGAGCATACCGTTTACTCCATCTTGAATAATCTCTTTCGTCCCATCAACTGCCGTCGCGATCATCGCTTTCCCAGCCGCCGAGGCTTCGAGAAGCACAAGCGGCAGTCCTTCCCACAACGAAGGTAAGACAAAGAGGTCGAAAGCCGCAAGCAAATCGGGAACATCTTGCCGTGCTCCGACAAAATGCACCGAGTCTTCAATGCCGAGCCGTTCGGCTTTCTCGCGCAGTACTTTCTTCAGTGGACCATCGCCGACGAGCACAAACTTTACGGAATGGTTGCGTTTCAGCGCTACGGACGCCGCTTCAAGGAGATACACCAGTCCTTTCTGAACATGCAATCGCCCGACCGTACCGACGAGAACGTGGCTGTGCGTGCATCCGAATTCCGCACGAATGCGTTCTCTGCCGGAAGCCGAGCTGAAGCGCTCGACCTCGATACCGTTGAGAATCACCGTACTCTTCTTCGGCTTAAGCAATCGGAGCCGTTTGCCCAACTCATAATCGCCTTGCGAGACACAAATAATGTGCGACGTCGCTAAGAGAAGGATACGCTCAATCGACGTCAATATCCAGCGCGCAAGCGGATTCTTCCGATATGCCGAATGAAACCCATGATACGTATGAATGCTCACAGGGACGCCCGCTATGATCGCGGCAAGCCTCCCCCACAATCCTGCCGTCCCGCCATGTGTGTGCAGTATATCGTATCCTCCATCGCGGAGAAGGCGGATCAGCTTTAACAACTGCCCCGGTCGAAAAGAGTTGGCGAGCGAAACAGCTAGTACGGGAATAGTTTTCCGGCGAAGCTCATCGACAAGATACCCTTGCGGAGCGCAGGCAACGGATACATCAATTCCATGCCGGCGTAATCCGTCCGCCAACAACAACACATGCCGTTGTCCGCCGCCAATATCGGCGTCGTCTATGAGTTCGAGAATCTTCAATGACTAATTTTTTGATATACTGTTAAGAGAGTTTGTTGAATCCGCCCGTGGTGCTTCTTGTAGTAATAGAGTTGACTCGCCCGGTAGATCCGCCGTTGTCGGACCGGGTCGCTACCCTTTGAACTGCTCCCAAGATGGTGCATGAGCGACACATATGGATAGAAAAAAACTTTCCAGCCTTGCCCGCGAGCACGCTTGCATAAATCTTTGTCTTCGAAGTACATGAATATGTTCGTATCGAAACCGGCAAGCGATTGAAACACCGCCGCGCGAATCATCAGGGCGGCGCCGGACACCCACTCGACTTCAGTCGGGACTGTGTATTTTCTTTCTAACCATTCTTGGACAAGAGCAATTTTCCGCCGCGCGAGGGAATACACAATTTTATCTACCGCTTCACGTACAAATGTTGTCAGCTTGCCGCACGAGAGCTGAAGCGACCCGTCTTCATTGATAACCTTAGGACAAACAATCCCCACGTCCGAGCGCTCTTCGAGGAAGCTTACTAACGGCGTTAGGAAATCCTCATGCACAATCGTATCAGGATTAAGAAAAAAAAGATACCTGCCCCTTGCGATTTGTGCTCCGGTGTTAGACGCATGCCCAAAGCCGGCGTTCGATTCATTCACGATGACGTGTATATCGCTGAATTCGTTCCTCGCGAATTCTACAGAACCGTCGCCCGATGCATTATCCACGAGAATGATTTCAAATTCTGTCGTCGAGCGCAGACGTTTCAGGCTTGGGAGACAGCTCTGTAAAACTTCCAATCCGTTATAATTGACAATGATGATTGAAACATCCATACGTCACACGTTACCGGTTTTCAATCCGAATGATCTTGACATGTTACGGAAGAGCGTTCGATCCTGCTCGTCCATGACGAACGAGAGACATAACAAAACATACGCAATCGTCAAGCCCGATAATGCGATCACGTTGACCCACAGGGCGAGTGAGAGCATCGTCAGCACGACTGCACACGCGGCAAAACATGAGACAGCAACTAACGCGCGTGCCATCCGGGCGCCGATCACTTCATGCCACGATAAACCCGACAATCGCTTCGTAATAAACGATAAAAACGTAAAATCAGAAACCATCAAGATACACTTAGCGTACGCCGCGCCGAGAATACCGTATGCCGGGACAAGCCAAAGGCACAAGCCGGCAAAAGCAACCATCATCACGAGATCGAATTTCGCCTTCAGGTCAGGTCTTCCCAACCCGTGAACTGCCGCGAACGGAATATGCGCGAACGCGTGAAACAGCATCGCCGCCGATAACACTTGGAAAACCCCGGCGCTCTGCGTCGCGAATTCTTCTCCTAACCAGAGGCGAAGGATATCGAATGCAAAGACGATACACACCACAATGACCGGTCCCAGCGCAAACAACAAGTAGAGAAGCGGTTTCGAGATCAGCCTACGAACTTTTTCGCGCTCTTCGACTCCATAATAACTAAACGCTGGGAACAACGTCGTGGCAATGCTCGCAGGAAGTATCGCCAATCTGGAAATCATCTCAAACGGCACTGCATAATACGTGAGCACTCCGACGGAGAGTACAGCCGCGATGGTGAACCGTTCGACATAGCTGTACATCGGCGCGGCGATACTCGTAATCATCACCCAACCGCCGAAGGAAAACAACCGCGAGGCTTTCTTCCGGTCGAGAACAAAGGCGCGCAGCTGAGGAAAAAACCGCACGTTCAGGACGAGCAACACGATGCTCATGCCGAACCACGAGAGCATCAGCAACGCGACGATTTCCACCAATCCGAACCCCGCGAGAATGCCGACTGCGGGAAGCAAAAAATTAAGAGAGCCGAAAACGAGCCGTACCCCGCTTACGGCGTCGAACCGTTGCGCCGCTTCAAGAACGCCACGGAACGACCCCGAAATAAGAATCACTGGAATCACGAACGATACGAGATAGAAAATTTGCCGCGCCTCTTCATGCAAGTCCGGCGGTATTGAGAGTACGTCCGTTACTAACAGCGGCGTGAACGCGAAAATAATAACTGTGCCAACGATGCCGAGCAGAACCTGAATGAGAACGGCTGTCCACACCACGCGCGGGAGCGCTTCCTGACCGCCCTTGCCGAGTTCCTCTGCAACGAATTTTGTCGTCGCGCGTCCCAGACCGAAATCAAAAATCGTAAAGTATCCTAACAGCACCCAGACGAAGGAAAGCAATCCGAAACGGTCATCGCCAAGCTCGCGCACAACGTACGGAATAGTCACGACGCCAATGATGAGGGGAAGCCCCTGGCCGAGAATGGTAAGGATCGTATTGCGGGCTAATTGAGCGGTCGATGGCGGGGGAGAATTCATACGGGTCGCACGCAGGCGCTAGACATTGCCGTTTCCCTGCGAAAGACGTTGTAACACAGTTGACAGATCCTTATCTCCCCTTCCCGACAGATTGACGATTGTAACGGCATTCTTGTTTGATGTTGAACCTTCTTTCATTACATAGGCGAGCGCATGCGATGACTCGAGTGCTGGGATAATCCCTTCGAGCTTACTCAAGAGTTGAAACGCCTCAAGCGCTTCATCATCCGTGACAGACACATACTCCACAAGTCCCTGGTCTTTTAAATACGAGTGCTCTGGTCCGACTCCCGGATAATCAAGTCCGGCGGAAATAGAATGCGCATTCTGCACCTGTCCGTGCTCGTCTTGCAGAAGATATTGCATCGCGCCGTGTAACACACCCGGAATTCCCTTCGTGAGCGACGCAGAATGCTTGCCTGAATTCAGTCCCAAGCCTGCGGCTTCCACGCCAATCAACTTGACGGGCGGCTCCGAGTCTAGGAATGGATAGAACATCCCAATGGAATTGCTACCACCGCCGACACACGCCACTATGCGGTCGGGCAGTCTGTTTTCCGTCTCGAGGATCTGTTCGCGCGTTTCAACGCCGATCACGCTTTGAAAATCCCTGACCATCATCGGATACGGATGCATCCCGACGACGGAGCCGATAATATAGAACGTCGTCTCGACATTGGCGACCCAATCACGAATCGCCTCGCTCGTCGCATCCTTCAGCGTACGACTGCCGCTCGTCACCGGGCATACGTCCGCGCCAAGCAAACGCATGCGGGAAACATTCGGCGCCTGGCGTTTCATGTCCTCTTCGCCCATATACACAACACACTGCAAATCGAAGAGCGCGCACACGGTTGCGACAGCAACGCCGTGTTGTCCCGCGCCCGTCTCTGCGATAATCCGTTTCTTTCCCATTTTGCGTGCGAGCAGGACTTGCCCGACCGTATTATTTATTTTGTGCGCTCCGGTATGACATAAATCTTCGCGCTTCAGGTAGATTTTTCCCCCGCCGCAATACTGAGAAAACCGTTCAGCATAATACAACGGCGTGGGCCTACCGACGTAATCCTTCAGGTACTTCCGAAATTCTGTCTGAAAGCTTGCGTCGTTTCGCATGTCTTGATACATGCGCGCGAGTTCCTCAACTGCGGGCATCAACGTCTCAGGAATATACCGCCCGCCGAATATGTCAAAATGGCCGTTCAGATCCGGCAGAGTATCACGATATGGTGTTCGCTTACTCATCGTCTATATCCGTACGTTCATTGTAGGAAAGCCGAATGTTTTTCGCACGCGAGATAAAACCAATCATTTTTTGGGAATCCTTTTTCCCGGGACGCGCTTCTACGCCACTGCACACATCAACGCCATACGGATGGACAAACCGCACCGCCGCTTCGATGTTCTCGGGCGTAAGCCCGCCGGAAAGGATGATTTTGCCGTACTCCTTCGCCTTCACGGCTATATTCCAATTGAATGTCTGCCCCGTCCCGCCGTATGCTGTATCGCTATGGCTATCGAGCAAAAAT
The DNA here is from genome assembly GCA_036507435.1 of Bacteroidota bacterium. Lineage (GTDB taxonomy): Bacteria > Bacteroidota > Ignavibacteria > UBA10030 > UBA10030 > JAKEEG01. The sequence goes on along the minus strand of DATCJD010000138.1, from coordinate 3,688 downwards.
GCGTCGACAATATAGTTGCGCATCAGTTCAACATCAAAATCATTTGTGACACGAAAGACTTTGATTGCGCTGACTTCATAGTCGACAAGATCGTCCGGACCTTCATTGCCATGAAGCTGTACCGCGCTCAGTTTTGCTCTTGTGATAACCTCGTGAATGTATTTTCTGTCCGCATTGACGAACACGCCTATCTTTGAAATGTGCTCAGGTAATTTCTGAATAATTTCGGCGGCGCGCTCTGGCTTGATGAACCGCAGACTCTTCTCATAGAAATTAAACCCTAGAGCGTGCGCGCCGCATTTCACGGCGAACTTCGCGTCTTCAAGATTGGTAATGCCGCAGATTTTGATAAACAATTCCTGCATACTAAGCCTGCACCAATTGTTGTAGGGCGATTCCTCTATTCTCAGCGGTCATCAAACTTTCACCGACAAGCACGGCGTCAAACCCGGCTTGTCGCAACAGCGCGGCGTCCTTGGACGACGACACGCCGCTCTCGCTGACAGTAACTGCGTCTTTGTGTATCAGCCGTTTCAAGTCGACCGACGTCGCCAGGGATACTTCGAAAGTCGCTAAATTCCGGTTGTTCACTCCAATCATCTCGGCATTGATTGCGTTGGCGCGCTCAACTTCCTCAGCAGAATGCACTTCGACCAGCACGCCCAGCCCAAGCGAACGTGCAAGCCGGTATAACGTCTGGAGCATTTTTTGGGACAGCGCGCTGACTATCAATAGAATTGCATCCGCACCGATGGCGCGTGATTCGTACACCTGATATTCATCTATGATAAAATCTTTTCGCAAGACCGGCAGATTGACCGCTGATTTCACCATGTGAATAAATTCGTGCTCTCCCTGAAAAAATCGTTTGTCCGTAAGCACAGAGAGAGCAGACGCGCCATGCTGTGCAAACTCGCGGGCAAGGTCGGCTGGGTGAAAATCCTCTGCCAAGACTCCGCGCGAAGGGGAAGCTTTTTTGATTTCCGCGATCACGGCAAGCCGCTCGCCATGCAGTGCCTCGCGAAACGGACGGACTGGCGGAGCGACGCTCAAACGCTGTTTCAGTTCGTCAAGCGGGAGTGCAACGCTAGCCTCGTCAACTTCAGTCCGTTTGTGGTCCAATATGTTCTGTAAGACATTCACAAAGTTTGTTCATCCCGAGACTCGGGGCGTGCTACTCGTTTATATTTTATTTGTTTCAGGCGACGTCCGCGTTTATTGGCAATGGTAAACGACATATTGCCGTATTGGATTTCTTCATTCAACTCCGGCAACCGCCCGGTCACTTTTTGCAGGAATCCTGCAAGCGTCTCGTAATCAGCGGCTTCGGGGACATTTGTTTTGAATTGCTCGTTAAAATCGTGGATGCTGATGTTCGCATCGACGACTGTGGTGCCGTCGCTGGTTGTTTCCGAGGATTTTTGTACTTCGTCGTACTCATCATGGATTTCACCGACAATTTCCTCAACAATATCCTCCATCGTCACCAAGCCTTCAGTGCCGCCGAACTCATCAACGACAATTCCCATGTGAATTTTTTGTTGTTGGAATTCGCGCAAGAGACTGCTGATTTGTTTCGACTCCGGTACAAAATGCGCAGGCCTGATGAGGTCATGGAGCACAATGATACCGCGGTGTTCGATCATGCTGAGCAAGTCTTTACTGTACACAATACCGATAATGTGGTCGATGGTTCCTTTATACACAGGCAAACGCGAATATCCCTGGTCTATCACCTTGCGGAGCAAATCCTCTTGCGGCGTGTCTATATCAAGCGCAACGATATCGGGACGCGGCACCATGATTTCCTTCACTGTGGTATCGGTGAATTCAAAAATACTCTTGATCAACTCATGCTCGGTTTTATCGAGCGCGCCGCTTTGCGAGCCGGCTTCGAGGACTTGTTTCAGCTCGTCTTCCGATAGCTGTGCCTGAAGCAAGCCGCCTTTGATCAACAAATCTTTAATAAATTGACGTAGAGGTTTCAAGTTTTTTTCTTAGCTGTTTGAAGCGTCAACCCAATCCTTCAGTTTCCGTTTCGCAGCGCCCGAATCCACTGTTTCGGCGGCGAGGGTAATGCCTTCTCGAAGCGAAGCCGCTTTCCCAGCAACGAATAACGCCGCGCCGGAATTCAGTAACGCAATATCCCGTGTCGGTCCGTCCTTGCCTTCAAGAATGCGGCGAACGATGGCGGCATTCTGCACAGGGTCTCCGCCTTTCAGATTCTCAACGGTTGCTTTTTTGAACCCGAGCTGGTCGGCCTGAACTTCGTAGGTGTTCACCGAGCCGTTCTTGAGTTCACTTATTTTTGTCCAGCCTGCCGTAGAGAGTTCGTCGAAACCGCCCTCTCCATGCACCACGAGAGCGTGGTGCGAACCGAGTTCTTTCAACACGCCGGCGAGTGTTTCCGTGAGCGCGGGATGAAACACACCCAGCACCTGCCGTTGAGCTCCTGCTGGATTCGTCAAGGGACCCAGTATATTGAACAACGTACGGATGCTTAATTCCCTGCGCACGTTTGCGGCATACTTCATTGCGCCGTGCATCAGCGGCGCAAAGAGAAATGTTATGCCGGTCTCATCAAGTATGTTCGAAGATTTCTCGGGCGTCACATCAAGGTTGATCCCAAGCGCTTTCAGCACGTCGGCGCTACCGCAACGACTGGAAACAGCGCGGTTACCATGTTTCGCCACCACTGCCCCGCCGGCACTCGCGATAATAGCGGCGGTCGTGGAAATATTAAACGTGCCGGACGCGTCTCCGCCCGTTCCGCACGTATCAATCACATTCTTATGCTTCGTCGAAATCCGCACCGCTTTCTCGCGCATCACATTCGCGCACCCGGCTATTTCCTCGACGGTCTCGCCTTTCAGCCGCAATCCCATTAAGAACGCGGCAATCTGCGCGTCCGTCGCCTCGCCGGACATAATTTCGCTCATCGCGCCGTACGCTTCCGACTGTGTGAGGTCCTGCTTATTCGATAGCTGTATGATGACTTCTTTGAGCATGACCTTCTACGGAAGATTCTCCTCTTAATAAAATACTTGTTCTAAAAACAACCCTTGTGCGGGCGCCGCCATGCCGGCAACACGCCGGTCTTTTGCGGCAATAATTTCTTGAAACTGCTCGACACTCGTATACCCGCGCCCGACATCGACCATTGTCCCTACCAACGCACGAACCATGCCGTGTAAGAACCTGTTTGCAGTAATGTGAAATTCCAACTTTGAATCAACTTCTTTCCACTCAGCTGAGCGGACGATACACCGGTAGTGCTCGACATCTGAATCCGCCTTACAGAATGACTGGAAATCATGCTCGCCCAAAATTATCTCGGCGCATCTCTCCATCTTTTGTCTATCAAGTTTGTAACCGACATGCCAGCAATACTGCCGCAAAAGTGCAACCCGGTGACAGCTTATCGAGTACCTATACCGGCGTGCCGTGGCGCTGTACCGAGCGTGAAATTTCTCATCTACCGCTTCCGCGTCAAGCACGGAAATATCTTCCGGCAATACTCCGTTCAGGCTCTTGACCAGTTGAGGGATTTCCACATCCTTCGCAATCAGAACATTCGCGACCTGACCCAGTGCATGAACGCCGGAATCGGTGCGCCCGGCGGCGTTCGTTTTACATTCTACCTGCAGGATTTGCTGTAACGCCCGCTCTAATTCCTCCTGCACCGTCC
>DATCJD010000137.1:0-2991 GCA_036507435.1 Bacteroidota bacterium | reverse complement strand
AGGCCAGGGCAGGCGGGGAGAAAAATATATCGGCCGTTTGCCCACCATAGCGGTCATGATCTGTCGTGCCAGCACGACCGGCGGTTCGTTTTCCATGATGGGTAAATTCAATTCTCGATTGAACATATGCGACCCGCCCCAGACAGCGCCGATGAGGTTCCTATCGACAACGGTTATATCCTCCCGTTCTTTTTCCGCATACTTAAAGTACCAACTGAGGAACGTTTGCTCGTCTCCGGTTGAAAAGAGGATGGCGTTCTGCGGAACAGTGGAAAGCATATTTTTCCCAAAATCATACCCGAACCAATTGTTGCTCCGGTCGCTCTCGTAGTAATGAAGTTTGAGTAACAGCAGGGGAATCGCAAACAACGCAATGTGCAGAGGAAGGCGAATGAACGAATGTTCTGCTTGCCACCGGGAGGCGATAAATTTCCAGCCCCAATCTGCCGCGAGACAGAGCAAGACGGTCATGATGAGATAACTCGGCAGGAAGTACGCATCAAAGTCGGCATGAAGCGGGAGTTTACGAATGATGGTAAACACCGCATTTGCACCCGCGGCGGTAAGGAAGAAGACAAGAAGCCGCCATTGTTTTGAGCCGAGCGCGAACAGCCCAAAAACGGATAACACGCCGAAGTACCAAAATTCTTTCGTGAACACCTGCGTGAGCACCCAGTCCATTCTCGAATCAAAGTATCCTTCTTGAAGCTCTCCAAACAACTTATCGCCGGTCTTCGGCAGAAAGTGTCCCATGATGCGTTGCAGAGTTTCAGGATTCCCCCAATCAATGGGAGGATTGGCTAAAGAGCGAATGGGTAAGTACACGTACGATGAAAAACCAAGTGCGGCGATAGCGAAGAGCACTACAAGCAGTTTGAGATTCAGCAAGATTCGGGGTTGCTTGAGTAATATCAAGAGACCGATAAACGGCGCAAACACCGCACCGGTGATGTGTTGGGAAAGCCCGAACCCGACAACATACGCTAAGATGACAAGGTCGCGCGTGTTCTGAGAAAAATACCACCGCAACACGAAATATGTCGCCAATGCGATGAAGAGAATATTGAGCGTGTAGACTTCAGCTGTGGAGGTTCTCGACCAGAACGTGTACGAGAAGCCGAACACAAGGCTCATGGCTAACGCAATCTCTTTTCGTTCCGTGAACAGCGCGCAGATGTAGTACAAGCACCCGATCGTCAATGCGGCACAGAGCGCCGAGAAAGCATTCACGGAATACGCGGCAGTCCAGAACGACGTCGCCATAATCATGACACGGGTTAACAAGGTATAAACCGTATAACCGGTCGGGTGATTGATCCCTAGCGTGGCGGCGTTGGTAATAAATTCGCCGCTATCGCCGACATAGACCGTGGGACAGAGTGTAAAAAAGTAGACAACGAGTGTCGCCGAGAAGGCGATGGCGGCATAGAGCGTATTGGTTTTATTGTCGTTCAGCGTGAAAAGCGCCATTGAAATAATCCCTTTATACTTCCGAGTCCGCAGACCAAATGGTCGAGATAGAGGATCCCTGCCGCCTGAAGTGATTCTCCGAACCCTCGTCGTGTGGCGTAGTAACGTAAGAAAGAAATATTGAGGAACATATACAAGATGGCACTGCCAAGCGCCAGCCAGATAGTCGCCGGTATGACTACGATGAGAACAACACTAAGAAGCATCACCCACGAAAGAGGAACTGAAAATGCAAAGTTTGGGTAGACATTCACAAATCCCTGCGTCAGGGACTGGCCTAATTGTCCGAGAGTTCCGGCTAATCGAATGAATCCCTGGCTTCGTTCATAATCGTTCTTCAGGAGGCTGGAAAGTGTATGCTGTTTAAGGTGTTCCACCTCTACGGCAGGATTCAATAAAATGAGATGTTGTGACTCCGTCATCCGCTTCCCGAGTTCCAAATCTTCGCCGCCGTATTTCATGAACAGAGATTTATCAAAACCGCCTGCCTTCCAAAAAATGTCTTTCCGTATAGCGGCAACAGCGCCAAAAATCCAATCTAACTTGGAATTACTGTGAAGGTACGAATACCGAATCCAAAGGTTTTTATACTGACTTGCCACCGCCGGGTGCCGGTGATGTACGGTGTAAAGCCCGACGATGGCGTCAACTCGTGAATCAGTAAACGATTCGGCAACATGCCGCAGTGTTTCAGGCTGTACGACGACGTCGCTGTCGAGAAACATCAGAATGTCGCCCTCCGCTTCTTCGGCGCCGCGGTTGCGGCAGAAGTTGGGGTCATGGTTTGTGCTCAAGCGGACCACGTTCGCGCCAAACTGTTCTGCGAGTGTCGGTGTGTTATCAGTCGAGGCATCATCGACGACGATAATATCGTGAGGTCCCGGGTTTGAGGATTGCAACGCCCGAAGGGATTCGGCAAGCTCTTTTTCACGGTTACGCACAGGAATAATAACGGAAATAGAGGATGCTGGAGTTGTGCTCACGAGAGGATACGGTCGTACTGTTGTTCTATAGAATTGATATAGGCTTGCATCGTAAAATGTTTTGTTACCGTAGCTCGTCCCTCAACGGCAAGCTGTTTGGCTCTCCGTGGTTGTTGCAAGAGGAGTAACAGATGCTGTGCTAAATCTGCGTCGTCTCCGGTACGGAAGAGTAAGCCGTTTTTCTTGTGCACAATTATTTCCGGTGTACCGCCGCTATCTGAACCAATCACTGGGATTCCGCTTGCCATTGCTTCCAACACCACCAAGGCGAACGGCTCGTTTTCCGAAGCGTTCACGACAATGTCCAATGAGCGAAAGACATTCGGCATATCGTTTCGCCAGCCGAGAAAATGAACGCGTGTTGTCAGCCCCGGCCGTGAAGCATATTGCAGTACTTTTGCTTTATATTCAACGAGAAAGGGAAAGGTCTCCGGATTCAAGATTTCTCCGACCATCGCGAGATGAACTGCCGGAAATTGCTTTGCGGCGCGCTCAATCGCTCGCAATAAGGTCAAATGTCCTTTCCACACATCGAACC
>DATCJD010000136.1:0-3930 GCA_036507435.1 Bacteroidota bacterium | reverse complement strand
ATTGACCGCTTTGATTGCCGTTTCAATCTCTGTGATGTTCTGTTTCGATTTCTCGACGTCTTCCACCGCCGCCTGCCACTCCTGCGACGCTTGTTGTACGCGTACCTTCAGCGTATCGATATGCTGTACCGACCGCAGGTTGTGTACATTCAGCAGGCTGTCGACGTTAAACTCCCGCTTCAGCTTTTCGAAGTCGAACACCGGCGCTTGCTGAACCTTCCCGGCAACCGTCGCGGCGGCTTTTTGGATAATCGACGGTTCTTCGGTTGTTGACTCGACAGGCTCTTGAGGAAGAGACCCATCCGTCGCGCGTTGCGTCCCGAGAATCAGTTCATTGACCTCCACTGTTTCAATAATAAATTTGCCTCGTATCAATTGTCCGAAATTAAGAGCGGCGCGCACTTTTCCGGTCTCAATGATATTCTTCCACGGGTCTTTCGGGTTTGCGACCTGCATACGCTGGAATTCAAAGGCAATCGGCGAGAGCGTCAGCGCAAGCCCGTCGATTTCTACTTTGGCACCGACAACCGCCTCGCCCGCCGCTTCCAGCCCGGATTCCGCCCATGTATCGATAAAGAGATACGTCACGACTCCGAACACGACAAGCGGAACAAACACGATATAGACGAATTTGTTACGGATCATGTGTCGCCAAAATTCTTTATCCGGTTATACCACCGCACCATCGCGCTCTTGCTGATGACCTGGTAGATTCTCCACCGTTCGATTCTTGAGCCGATGTGCGCGCGGTACGCGACGACAAACTGTTTCATCCCGAAATAGACCGGTACGGTCAAGACCAACGCACTGATAAAACTTCCTATCACGACCGTATTATTGAAACGTGTGAGCGGAGCGATCGGAGCATTGTAGAGTGAAGTCCACAGCTCTTTCAGTGCATCAACATTGACGAGAAGCTCGTAGCCAAGCCAATGAAACACGGGGTCGAAGAGATACGCTACAATGCTGAACAATGTGAAGGAGAGTAACGCCGAAGATAAATTGACGTTGAAGAAAAGAATCACCAGCCAGACCGCCAAGCCCTGCAGAGTAAACACCGGCGACAGCCCAACAATGGAGCCGAGAGCAAACCCGCCGGCAATTTGGCGTGGTGTTTGTCCCGCACGGAGGATCTTCACAAAGTTGCTGATGATGTGGAGCCAGAACATAGTACAGGAAGATACGAGAAGCGGGGGTGGAATTCAAGGAGGCACATCACACCTGCGAGGTTTTGAAAACCTCGCATGTGTGACTCATTACGACGCCCGGAGCGCGTTCACGATATTCAAGCGCGAAGCGTGAACCGCCGGCAGGAAGCCTCCGGTTAAGCCCATCACCACAGAAAACAATAGCGCCCAGATGACAATGTCCGGCGTTAAGGCAAAGGAAAATTCCAATTCAGAGAACGAACCGAAATTGAGCGTTGACACGGTAAACAATTGAAGCCACGAAGCAAGGAATAACCCGATGACAGCGCCGATAAGTGAAATGAGAATCGATTCCATCATAAATGCGGTGAGCACGCTTCGCCGCTGGAAGCCGAGCGCGCGCAGGGTGCCTACTTCGACTGTGCGGTTCGCAACGGCGGCATACATCGTAATCATCGCGCCGATGACTGCTCCAACACTGAAAAAGACCGTGATGAAAATTCCCAGCACGCCGATAAAGATTGACATAAACTCCGACATCTCCTCAAAGAACTGTTGCTCGGTTTTCGGTTCGTATTGCTGGAGCCGGTTGTCGTCTTCGAACGCTTTTTTGATCGCACCGAGCTGGTCCGGGCTTGTCATTCTAAAGGTTATCGTTGAATACCCTCCGGGCCGGTTGAACGCATCCTGAAGCTGTACGACATCGCCCCAGATTTCAGAATCGAACCCGGTTCGGTCCGCTTCGTAGCGTCCTACCACCGTCCAGGAATCTCCCGCAAATTTAATCGTACTGCCGACTTGCGTACCTTCGAAACGCTTAGCAATGGAACTGCCGACAATAATCTCCCTCGCCCCCCAGTTGAACATTCGCCCTTCCACAAGTTTCACCATCGGACGAAGCTCAAACGCCGGAGCGGAAACGCCGCGCACAGTAACGTTGCTAATGCCGCCTTCTATGCCGATTTTCGGCAGGTTAATGATCACGACCACATCACCGGTCGCTATGGGCTTAGCTTCCGCGTCTTTGGCTACTTGAGGGAGCGTGAGGATGACGTTGTAAATGTCGTTCATGATGATGCTGGAAATTTCGCCGTTCGCCGCCTTGCGGGCAACGAGAATGTTTTCCGTGGAGCCGGTTGCCACCAGTGTCTTGCGAATGCCGCTCGAGAGCATCAGCACGGAGACGAAGACAAACACCACAAGAGCGATGCCGGTAATCGTAATGGCGGTCGTTAGTTTGCGACTGCGGAAATTTCGAATCGTGTACTTTAGAGGGATTTTCACATGTTCTCCTGACTTCTGACTTCTGTCTTCTGTCTTCTGTCTCCTGTCTCCTGTCTTCTGTCTCCTGTCTCCTGTCTCCTGTCTCCTGACTCCTGGCTTCTATATTCTGTTTCCTGTTTCTATCCGACAAACCTGAGTCCGTCTACAATTGATGTCTTGACGGCGCGTTGGATAGGGAACAGTGCGGCAACGATTCCGACAGCCAATGCCGAGGTACCGGCAAGGATGTAGGTAATCGGTTCAACATAAAAAATCGGGAACCACGATTTCGGCACGAAGAGCGAAAACATTTCCACGAGAGGAAGCGTGAGCAATAACCCGAATGCCGCGCCGAACACCGAGATAATAATCGATTCGCCGGCGATGAGCGTTATTAACCTTCCGCCGGAGAAGCCGATCGTTTTGAGGACGGCGTACTCTTTCGTGCGTTCGCGTGCGGACATAATCATCGTGTTGCCGAGAACAAGCATGATAATGCCGATGATGACAAACGAGAGAAAATTCAACAACTGGATAATTAAGCCAGTCCCTGCGATAAATCCCTGCTGGAACGCCGCTTCGGTTTCCGTTTTGGTTTCCGCGCGAGAATTCTTAAACATTTCGTCAAGCTGTTCGGAAATTCTCGCCGCGTCTGCCGGATTGCTGATCCGGATGAGATACCACCCGACCTCGCCCGCGCGTCCGGGCATGTCCTGCCGCATCCGCTCGTCGAGATATTGCCAGTGGAACCACATCTGCGTGCCGTCTACGGTTTTATCACGCGGCTGGTAAATTGCCCGCACGACGAATTCCCATTTCCCGGGGTAAATATCGCCTTCAATCGGAATGACGTCGCCGATTTCAAACCCGTACTGTTTTGCAAGGTCTGCTCCAACGATACACGAGTTGCGCTCGCGCATCAGGATTTCTTTTTGGTCGTCGGGCACAAGAAATTCCGGGTATGTTTTCAGCGCCGTCTCCATCTCCACAGCCATCCGGGCAAAAAATTGTGACTTGTCGATGTATACCCCTTGGAACCAGTTCATATAGCTGACCGTCTCCACGCCGGGGATCTGGGCAATCCGTTCGCGGTATGCAAGCGGAAGCGGGAAAATAAATGATACCGCATTGCGCGTAATCATCCGGTTGGGAGATGATGCTTCAACGCCCGCGTACCAAGCCGTCACCACTGTGCGCAGAAAACCGAATGCGACCACGGCAATCGCAATGCCCAGAATCGTCAGGCTGGTGCGGAGTTTATGGCGGAGCGTATTTTTGAACACAAGTTTGAGAATTCTCATAGGTCGTCCTACTTCAATTCGCCTTTATCCAAATGCCGCAGGGTGTGGGCTTTCTCTGCCGCGCGCGGGTCGTGTGTGACCATCACGATTGTTTTCTTGAATTCCTTATTGAGGCGGTCTAAAAGCGTCAAGATTTCTTCTGCCGAGTGTTTGTCAAGGTCTCCCGTCGGCTCGTCTGCAACGAGCAACGTCGGGTCGGTGGCAATCGCACGCGCAAT
>DATCJD010000135.1:0-2008 GCA_036507435.1 Bacteroidota bacterium | reverse complement strand
CCCGCCGATGGGGATCCACGAGATGCAGTAATCCGTATCGCCGATCTGTTTGCCGAACGCGCGCGGCGGGAAGCCGATGCTGAACCGGTCGACCCGCATCTTGAAAAACTTAGCGGCGAGGAAGTGCCCAAGCTCGTGAATGAACACCAGTATGCCGATGGTGATGACGAAGTAAAATACTGAATTGAGAATTTCCATAGTTGTGGTAATAGTTATGAGACTTCTGAAAGATCCTCAGGATAATGTCATCCCGAGTTCGCCGTGGCGAACGAGGGATCTCATCGTCGTATTTGAACGAAAAAACGAGACTTCGTCGTGAGCTCAGTCGAACGATTCCTCGTCGCTTTGCTCCTCTCCCGAAGGGATGCCTACGGCAGGAATGACATCTTTATTCTATTTTTCAGAAGTCACTAGATTATATAAATGTTCTCACAGATTCTCTCGTCGCTCTGTCTGCTTCGAGAATATCCTGCAAGTTCGGTTGATGTTTCGAGCGGTGTTGGTTGAGCGCCTTCTCAATAAATTCAGGAATCTGTTTGAAAGCGATGCGGTGTTCTAAAAACGCCTCCACGGCAATTTCGTTCGCGGCGTTCAGGACGGCAGGCGCAGTGCCGCTTGTTTCCAGCGCGTCGTACGCAAGCTGAAGACAACGGAATTTTACCTTGTCCGGTTTGTAGAATGTCATTGATTGTAATTTTGGAAAATCCACGCGCCCGCCGTTCATGGGCGACCGCTCCGGGTACGTGAGCGCGTATTGGATCGGGATTTTCATATCCGGCAGTCCCAACTGCGCTTTGATCGAGCCGTCCACAAATTCCACCATCGAATGGATAATTGACTGCGGGTGGATCACGACCTCGATCCGCTCCGGCGGCAGGTTGAACAGCCAGTGCGCTTCGATGACTTCCAGCCCCTTGTTCATTAAGGTAGCGGAATCTATCGTAATTTTCTTGCCCATTTTCCAATTGGGGTGGTTCAGGGCTTGCTCGACGGTAACGTTTGCCAACTCTTCTGCCGATGCGTTCAGAAACGGCCCCCCGGACGCGGTCAAAATAAGCTTGCTCATTGTGGCGTGGTCTTCGCCCGCCAGGCATTGCAGGATGGCGCTGTGCTCGCTATCGATGGGGATGAGCCGCACGCCGTGTTCCTTCACCAGCGCGTTGATAAGCACGCCGGCAACGACGAGCGTCTCCTTGTTCGCCAGCGCAATCGTCTTGCGGTGTTTGATTGCTTCGATGGTCGGCTTCAAACCCGCGAACCCCACAAGCGAACTAATGACGATATCCACGTCGTCGCGGCGAACGATTTCTAACAACCCCTCTTCACCCGCTAACACTTCCACCGAGCCGTTCAGCGCGCTTCGCAAAGCCGGGGCGTTTCGTTCGTCTAACACGACAACGCCGCGCGGCTTGTGTTTCTTCACCTGCTCGAGGAGCAACTCGACGTTCTTATTCGCCGTCAGATAGGTTACGCCGAAACGGTCGGAAAGGTTCCCGATAACCTCCAAACTGCTCTGCCCGATGGAGCCGGTGGACCCAAGAATGGCGATATTTTTTCTCAAAGAACTCAAGAGTACCAAGGTACCCAAAAGAGACGGGCAAGTCAAGAAAGACGGGGTCGCCGCCCAACACGCGAACCTTTCGTTGATAAGCCCTGTTTAAAATGATATATTGAAAGACCTATGCCGCAAATGAAACGGATTCTTATACTCTTCACGATTTACGCCTGCCCCTTTGGGGGTTCACTGTTCACGGTTTTATCCGCGCAACAGCAGGACATGTTGAGGTACCGCCTCGCGCAGAGTTACGAGCAGGAGGGCGAGTGGGAACGCGCGTTGCCGATCTACGAGTCGCTCTACAAAGCCGACCCGCGCAATTATGTGTACTTCGACGGTTTGCGCCGCACCTACGCACAGTTGAAGCAGTACGACAAGGCGATAGAGGTCGTGCGGGAGCGGATGGCAATCCAGCAGAACGACGTCGCCCTGCAGGCGATGCTCGGCACGCTC
>DATCJD010000134.1:0-5034 GCA_036507435.1 Bacteroidota bacterium | reverse complement strand
CGATCTCTTGATAGACTTCCCGTCGAAGACTCCGCCGGCGTACTTGTGGATAATATCCAGAAGCGAAACTCCCGTCTGCATCTCGTACACACCGGGTTTGTTCACATGGCCGCTCACACCGACGAGAATCGGTCCCGGGTGTTTGGGTGCGCCGATTTTTGAATACCACTCCCACCCATTATTAATAATGTGCGGGACGTTGGCGATTGTTTCAACATTATTGATCGTCGTCGGGCATCCCCACACCCCGACTTGCGCGGGGAAAGGCGGCTTCACGCGCGGGTATCCGCGATCACCTTCCAGCGAGTTCATCAGTGCGGATTCTTCTCCACAAATGTACGCCCCGGCGCCTTTGTGAATCACAATCTCGGTTGAAAAACCCGTGCTTAAAATTTGCGTCCCGACATAACGCCGCTCATACGCATCGGCTACTGCCTTTTCCATCATGCGTACCCATTTGCCGTACTCGCCGCGAATATAGATGTACGCCGTCTTAATCCCCATCGCATAACAGGCGATGAGCGTTCCTTCAATAAGGAGATGCGGATTGACTTCAAAAATTTGCCGATCCTTGAACGTGCCCGGCTCGGACTCGTCGCCGTTGACGCAGAGGTACTTCGGCTTCGTCGTTTGCTTGGGCATGAAGGTCCACTTTAACCCCGTCGGGAAACACGCGCCGCCCCGACCGCGAAGATTGGACTTCTTCACTTCGTCTGTAACTTCTTCCGGCTTCATCTCCAATGCCTTACGCAAAGCCCTATAACCGCCGTTGCGTTCGTACACATCGATTTTATGTAAGTCGGGGATATTTGGAAGAATGAGGTTTTCCATTATTACTTTCTGTGAATTGCCTTTGTCTCTTGCATTATCGAAGAACCCCCTGCGTTCCGTCCGCATCAAGCGGACAGAACGCGTCCCCCTTGGTAAGGGGGACAAAAACCACGCGCGTTTTTCCCCTCCTTCATCAAGCCCCATAGGGATCCCTACGGGAGAGGGGTGTCCCGATGCTCTGCATCGGGACGGGGTGGTTAGCTTTTACATTTACTTCTGCAACTCGTCCAAAATCTTATCAACCTTTTCCGTTGTCAGGTTTTCGTAGTACTCTTCCCCGATGGCGAACATCGGCGCGGTGCCGCATGAGCCCATGCACTCGACTTCAGACAATGTCCATTTCATATCGTTAGAGGTCTCGCCCATACTGATACCGAGGCGATTCTCAAGGTGATGGACAATCTTACCGGAGCCGCGCAACAAACAGGAGATATTCGTGCACACTTCTATATGATGCTTGCCAATCGGTTTGGTGTGGTACATCGTGTAGAAGGTCACCACGCCGTAGATGTGGCTGTAGGGAACGCTCAGAAGTTCGGCGACGTACTTCATTGCATCCGAAGAAATATGGCCTAACTCCTCCTGCACCATCCACAACACCGGAAGGACTAACGCCTTGGTAGAAGGATACTGTTTCTTGAGGTCTTCTATTTTTTGGAGGTTTTTTTCTGAGAGCATGGTTGTGTCAATGAGATTCCTCGCCCGCTAAAAAAAAGCGGGACTCTCCTGTAGGGATGCCAATGGCAGGAATGACATGTTTTTCATATTCCGCATTCCGAAATCAGCATTCCGCATTTACTTGTCCGCTTCTCCCATCACCGGGTCAATACTGCCGATGATGGCGACGACGTCGGAGATCATCGCGCCTTTTAACATGAGCGGAAGAGCCTGGAGGTTCACAAATGACGGCGAACGGATTTTCATCCGCCACGGGCAGGCTTCGCCATTACTATAGATATAGAACCCCAGCTCGCCCTTTGGCGCCTCGACCGCATGGTAAATCTCGCCCGTCGGCGTACTAACGCCAAAATTGATCAGCATAAAATCATGGATCAACTCTTCCATCTTTGTATAGACTTGCTGTTTGCGCGGCAAGACGTCCTTCGGCTTGCCGGCGTGGATTTCCCCTTTGGGCAATTGCTCCATTGCCTGCCGGAGAATCTTCATGCTCTCTTTCATTTCTTCCATTCGCTGGTAGTACCGCGCAAGCGTGTCCCCGCCTTCGAAGACCGGTACGTCAAAATCCATTTTATCATAGACGAGATACGGGTTTGCCCGGCGCAGGTCGTGCTCCACGCCGCATGCGCGAAGGTTGGGGCCTGTCACGCCGAGGTCGAGCGCTTCCTCGGCAGAAATAATGCCGATGCCGTCCGTCCGTTCCACAAAAATCCGGTTGGTGTTCAACAGTTTTTCGCACTCAAGAAGATTGGCGGGAAATTCTTTGATATACGTCCAAATCATTTGCGCCACTTCCGGCGTCATATCATTGGCTAAGCCGCCGATACGCGCATAACTTGTCGTGAACCGTGCACCGGTAAGGTTTTCAAAAATGTCATAGAGTTTTTCGCGCTCCCGGAACGACCACATAAAGACAGTCAGAGCGCCGACATCCATCGCCTGCGTGCCAAGCCACAATAAATGAGATGAGACGCGCGCCAGTTCGGAGATAATCACGCGCAGATATTGCGCCCGCGGGGGAGCTTCAATACCGGCTAGTTTTTCGACTGCCATCACGTACGCTGTGTTATTCGAAAGCGGCGATAAATAATCAAGCCTGTCCGTGTGGGGAATAAATTCGTGGTACGTGCAATTTTCTGCAAGTTTTTCATACCCGCGATGGAGATACCCAAGCTCAGGCACGCAATCCATCACGGTCTCACCATCCAGCCGTACAAGCAGACGCAAGACACCGTGGGTCGCCGGGTGCTGGGGACCCATGTTGAGAATCATATCGCTCTCAAGCGGGTCATCAAACTGCACGCTCGTGTTCTGGTCTTCCAGCGCCTGGAGGATTTTTGTCTTGCGGGGAATATCGTGAAGCGTTGTTTCCATCGTTCAACGTGTTATTTCTTGGGTAGCGGAAGAGAACCCGGAATTCCCATCAGCGGAAAATCTTTTCGCAACGGATAATGTTCGAACTCTTCCGGCATGTACATGCGGCGAAGGTCCGGGTGACCCGTGAAGATGATGCCAAACATATCGTACGTTTCCCGCTCATGCCAGTTTGCCGTCGCCCACACTCCCGTTACAGTCGGAACTTTTAAGTCGCCTTCCTCAGTAAACGTTTTCAGCCTGATACGGTGTTTGTTCTTCAGTGAATAGAGGTTGTAAATCACGCCATAGCGTTTCGCCGGCGTGTACATATCGATGCCGCAGAGGTCGGCAAGCAAATCAAAACGAAGCTCAGAATCCGATTTCAGGAAACGGCAAGTTTCGACGACGCGGTCTTTGGGGACAACGACTGTTAATTCACCGCGGAATTCATTCGATTCGAGGATGGCGCTCCCGAACTGTTGCCTTAACTTTTCAAGAATCCGCTGGTTCACTGCTCAGCAGTCTCAAGTTTGTGAGGAAGGCTCTTCCCTGAGCCGCCAACGGCGGACGAAGGGTGATGTTTCGGAAAGTCACCGATAATGGACATCGAACTACCCCTGCTTTCGCCGCTCTGAACCTTTTTCTGCAACAGCATCAGGGCATTCAACAAATTATCGGGTCTGGGCGGGCAACCGGCGACATACACATCAACCGGTAGAAATTGGTCAATGCCCTGCACGACTGAGTAACTACGGTACATGCCGCCCGAAGACGTGCATGCACCCATCGCAATGACCCACTTCGGGTCGGGCATTTGATCATAAATTTTTCGGACCACCGTGGACATTTTATACGTTGTCGTCCCAGCTACAATCATCACGTCCGATTGGCGAGGAGAGAAGCGGAGTACTTCAGAACCAAACCGCGAGGCATCGAAGCGGGGAGCGACAAACGCCATCATCTCGATGGCGCAACAGGAGATTCCCATCGGCATGGGCCAGAGGGAATTCTTCCGGCACCAGTTGATTGCGTCTTCTAATTTTGTGGTCAGGAAACTATCGCCTAACGCTTGTTCTAATCCCATTCGAGTGCGCCTTTCCGCCAGATATAATAGAAACCAATCATCAGTACCGTAATGAACACCGTCATCGTAATGAACCCTGCCACGCCTAACTGTTTAAACGATACAGCCCACGGGTAAAGAAACACCACCTCGATATCAAAAATAATAAACAGCATCGCCACCATGTAATACTTTACCGACATGCGTTCGCGCGCACTCCGAACCGGCTCCATCCCGCTTTCGTATGTGGAGAGTTTTTCTTCGCTCGGCTGTTTAGGGCCGAGCCATTCGTTTACTTTCATGGCAATAGCGCCGAAAGCAAACCCAGCCGTCATTATTAAGAATATGGGAATGTAATTTTCGAGCATAATACTGCAAAATGTTAGCCAAAAATGGGGTGAAAAGCAAACAGAAGATAATGAATGCAGACAGAACCAATCTGGAGTTATGAGATTATCTTCGATTATTGTTTAATTGAAGATCAGCCAATTGTTCTGTATCATCAGGTCATCTATGCAACAAACATTACCGCCAATGGAATTTGATGTACCGGCGTTCATCGGCGCGATTGGGGCGGTGCAGGCGTTTGTCATCGGCATTGCCTTGCTCAACCGTAACGATGGGCGGGGGATATCGAACCGAATACTGGGAAGCCTGCTCATCACCTTGGGTATCTTAAGTGTCGGCTCACTGTTCTTCTATACACGATTCATCTTTGAGGCTCCAAACGCCGCGAGGCTCCATTCCCCGTTTAATTTTCTCGCTCCCCCGCTCCTGTATTGGTATATCCGTTCGTTAATTGACCCGAAGTTTCGATTCACTCAAGCTCATATACTGCACCTGCTTCCATTCGTCGTCTGGGTTGGCTACTTCACACCGTTCTTTATGTTACCGGAGGAAGAAAAACTTTCTATCCTGTTTGAATGGTTTGAACAACCGACAGCCGACAGGCAGTTTTTCGGACTTTCCATTATTGTCCAGTTTCTCAGCTACCTTATTGCTTCCTTTCTACTTCTTGCAAGACATAAAAAGCAGACTGACCCTCCTAATAAAACTTCTATAGCTCAGCTGGCATGGATACGGAACATCCTCATGCTGATCTCTGC
>DATCJD010000133.1:0-3410 GCA_036507435.1 Bacteroidota bacterium | reverse complement strand
ATCGCTTGCGCGAGAGGATACAGGAACTCATGCACGCTGATAGGTTCGCCGGCTTTATAGCGCTGTGTGAAATCGTCGCGCTCTAACATGCGCGCCACGGTGTATTTGCTCGCAAGGCGGATGACGTCCGCGAAATTCATCTTCGCGAGCCATTCGGAATTGTAGAACATCTGAATTTTTTTCGACGAAAGGATTTTCGTTGCTTGCTCAAAATATGATTGGCCGTTCTGCCGCGTTTCTTCGAGGCTCAGCGAGGGCCGCGTTTTGCTCCTGCCCGAAGGGTCGCCGATCATCCCCGTAAAATCGCCGATGATGAGAATCGCCTCGTGTCCGAGGTCTTGAAATTGCCGGAGTTTGCGGAGTACGACGGAGTGGCCAAGGTGAAGGTCGGGTCTGCTGGGGTCGCATCCGAGTTTCACGCGGAGCGGCTTCTTGGTTTTGATGGCGCGCTGGAGCTTCTTCACGAAGTCGTCTTCGGGAATGATTTCCGAAGCGCCTCGTTTGATCACGTCCATCTGTTCATTCAGCGGGGGGAACAATTTTTAGGTAATGCTCCTTACTGTTTAATTCGGGAACTTTCGTACGACTGTCCCCCTCGCAGAGGGAGACCAATTTCTGGGTCATACTCCGTGACTATAAAATTCAGGAACTCTCGTACGACTGTCCCCCTCATAGAGGGAGATGAATTACTGGGTCATGTTCTTTACTGTAAAATTCAGAAACTCTCGTACGACTGTCCCCCTCATAGAGGGGGATTAAGGGGGAGGAACAAGTATTACATACCTCTTTTCATGCGCCTGTCAATATCGCGTTGCGCGTCACGTTTGGCGATTGTTTCGCGCTTGTCATAACTTTTCTTTCCCTGCGCGAGCGCGAGTTCCACTTTGGCGAACGCCCCGCTAAAATAGACAGAAAGCGGAATCAACGCCAGCCCCTTTTCGCGCACATTGCCCACCAGTTTTCGTATCTGTTTCTTGTGCATCAACAGCCGCCGCACGCGCTTCGGCTCGTGGTTGTTGATGTTGCCCTGCTCATACGGGCTGATGTGCATGTTGAACAGCCAGACCTCGCCGTTCTTCACCTGCGCGTAACTATCCTGCAGGTTCGCCTCGCCCTTGCGCAACGATTTGACTTCCGTGCCCCGCAGGACGATTCCCGCCTCGAACGTTTCAAGAATGTGGTAGTCATGCCGCGCCTTGCGGTTGGAAATAACGGCCCCGCCGGAGCGAGCATTCTCTCGTTGTTTCTGCGGGCGCTGTCGGGAAGGGCGTTGTTCGTTTGCAGTCATCAGCCGAAAATTTCGTTGATATGATACAGGAAAAGTGCGCAAGAATCAAATCATTTTTCGACGCGGACTTCTCGGATAGACACGGATTTGCGCGGATGCGTACGCCATCATGATTGCACATAGAGCGGTATGTCGGATTGGGGGAATGCCTTCGCAACGCTGCCTCGCACTTTCACTCGGTTGCTCTTTGATTGTTGTAATCATTTAAAGGTACGTATCTGCGTTCATCAGCGTCCATCAGCGAAATCTGCGTGCTGGTTGCCTTTGGGCTGAGTTCTCCCTATATTACTTCGCTTTTTTCAGTATTTGTCTCGTTTTTGAGTAAGCGGGACGCGCACATTCTTGTGAAAGGATACCAATGGCAGAACGACAGTTTGACGTCACGGTCGTCGGCGGCGGACCCGGCGGCTATGTCGCGGCGATCCGCGCGGCTCAGCTCGGCTTCAAGGTGGGACTGGTGGAACGGGATAAGCTCGGGGGCGTGTGCCTCAACTGGGGCTGTATCCCCTCGAAAGCTCTCCTGAAAAGCGCCGAACTCTACACCAAAATGAAAGAGGGCGCGGAGTACGGCGTCACGGCGAAAGAGCTTTCGTACGACTTCTCGAAGATCATCAAACGCAGTCGCGATATTGCCGACCGCCAGAGCAAGGGCGTCGAATATCTGATGAAGAAGAATAAAATCGAAGTCGTGAGCGGCTCCGCAAAGTTTACGAGCAAGAATTCGATTGAAGTGAGCAAAGACGGCAAGGTGGTCGATACCATCAAGACGAAGCATACGATTCTCGCGACCGGCGGACGCCCGCGCTCGATTCCCGGCGTCGCCATAGACGGCAAGAAAATTATCTCCAGTTCCGAAGCGATGACTCTTCCCAAGCAACCCAAGACCATGATTGTCATCGGAGCGGGGGCGATTGGAGTCGAGTTTGCGTACTTCTATAATGCGTTCGGCACAAAAGTAACGATTGTCGAAATGTTGCCGACCGTGCTTCCGATTGAGGATAAGGAAATCACCAAGATTCTCGATTCCAGTTTCCGAAAATCCGGCATTGAAATCCTCACCAACACGAAAGTCGAATCCGTGACTGTCGGCGACGAAGTCACAGTGAAGGTCTCCAATAAAGAGGGAAGCCAGACGCTCACGGGCGAGGTCGCGTTGATGGCAATCGGCGTGCAGGGGAATGTGGAGAATTTGGGACTCGAAACAATCGGCGTGAAAGTAGATAGAGGATTTGTGAAGGTGGATGAGTTCGGCAAATCGAGCGTGGATACCGTGTACGCGATCGGCGATGTGGGCGGTCCGCCGCTTCTCGCGCATGTCGCGTCGCACGAAGGCGTGGTCGCCGCCGAGCATATCGCAGGAAAAGCGAAGCACGGCATTGACCGGAGCAATATCCCCGGATGCACCTATTGCAATCCGCAGGTCGCCAGCGTCGGGCTGACAGAAGACGCCGCGCTCGCGGCGGGCTATAAACTGAAAATCGGCCGCTTCCCGTACCGTCCGCTCGGCAAAGCCATGGCGACGGGCGAGACCGTCGGAACGATTAAACTGATTTTCGACGAAAAATATGGCGAGCTACTCGGCGCGCACATCATCGGCGCCGAAGCGACGGAAATGATCCACGAACTCGTGATGGCGAAGGCGCTCGAAAGCACCTACGAGGAAATTTTCCACACCATTCACGCTCATCCCACGCTCTCGGAAGGCATCATGGAAGCGGCGGGCGAAGCGTACGGCGTGGCGATTAATATATAGAGACATCTGAAAAATTCTCAGAATAATGTCATCCCGAGTTCGCCGCGGCGAACGAGGGATCTCACCCTTAGATTTGAACGTAAAAACGAGATTCCTCGTCGCTTTGCTTCTCTCCCGAAGGGATGCCTACGGCAGGAATGACATCTTCATTCTGTTTTTTCAGAAGCCTAATATAGTGAATGGTTAATTGATACATTGGTAATAGCCCCGACCTTTGCGTTCTCTGCATCCCGCACAGCGGGACAGGTCGGGGTTAAAAGGAAAACCAGTAAACAGTTAAGGGCTTCAGCCCTTTACCAACTGCCTGCGAGTGGTTCTGAGTAAGCTCGCAACCTAAAAGGTTGCGGCTACAAACACAATAAGATATGC
>DATCJD010000132.1:0-3050 GCA_036507435.1 Bacteroidota bacterium | reverse complement strand
GCTGGATTGCTATGGTTGAATCTTTCACATCAGTAACGACCACGAACCAATCGTCCGGCAATGCGGCATAGATAGATGAATCGGAAATATCCAGGAAGTTCTCCGTAACAGGCAAGTCGAGATAGAACGATTCGGTGCTTGGCATAGTGATAACGTATGACAAAGTTCAGGCGGAAACAATCGTCTTTTTCTTTCTTATACGCAACAACGGGCTTGACGGATTGGAGAAATTCGATTCTACATTATGTAGATTATCTTTGATCAGCTGGTACCCGAGTGCCCTCGGCGGCGAGTTTCAGCATACTGTGAGCATGGTTACCGATAATCCGCAACGTGGATGTATCAACCGCGAAAATGGAATTCTGCCCCTGCGGTTCCTGCGGCGGGTCGCCGACGAACGGGTCGCCGAATTTCCACATTCCATCCGGATTGAGCGCTCTGCCTTCTCCTCCCCACCCCCAAAAATTTGAGCCTGCTATCGGTGCGCCGGCGCGTGCAGAATCCTCAATGATGCGAAAAATAAATTCGAAGTACCGGTCGCGGGCAGTGGCAGGAGTTCCGGGAGCAATCTCCCCGTCGTCTCTTCCTAACCCGAACTCTTCCATCACGATTGGTTTCCCAAGTTTCCGTGCCAACGCGATGTGCTGGTTAATGTATGCGCCCGCATTGCGTTCAGTCTGAGGAAGTGTCTCCTGCCATCGTTTGGGGTCGAACCACCCCCAATTAAAGGGCCATACGTGGAAGGTGAGATAATCAATATTCGGCGTTTGGTGCGCGACAAGAAAAAATTCTTCCGATTGCAACGAACCGATGGTTCCCTCGCTCCCGGTGCTCACAAGATGATCGGGGTCAAGTGAATGGATAAACGCCGCCGTTTCATCAATCCAACGATAGAATGCGGGAAGGTTATTGTTACTGGCGTCATCGCCCCTGCCCGGTCTTGGTTCGTTTGCCAATTGCCACGACATGATGGTGGGGTCTTCAGTATACAACCGCCCGGTGATGGTGTTCCTGCGCGTGACGATAGTACGGATATACTTTCTGTGCAGTTCTACGGCTTTCGGGTTTGAGTAAAACGCCGCCGAGAAATCCATAAACGCGCCCCAGCCTTGCGTCGTATCTTCCGGGTTCACTGGGTTCTCTCCCGCCCAGACATTGTATTGGACGAATCCGCCCGACCATTCCCAATAGTTTGCAAGATACAGCACGGCATGCATATCGCGTTTCGCCATTTCTGCGAGAAGGACATCAAGCCCGACGAGGAGAGAATCGTCGTACACGCCGGGCGTAGGCTGGATCGCCGGCTTCACTGCGCGGCGCAGGTATGATTCTTCGGACGCGGCAAGTACCCGAAGATTAACAATACCCGCCGTTTGAAGTGTATCAAGCTCGCGAAGAAGCCGAGGCCGATCGCTCGTTGAACCGGGGGAACCAAGGTAAGCGCCGTACCAAAGATTGGTGCCCGCAAAATAGTACGGCATGCCGTTGCGTACGAGCTGGATGCCATCTACTTGGATAAAGTCGACTTTCGTTAATGCGTCGGGAGGGGATGACGTACATTGACCAAAGAAAATGAAAATTAGGCTAAACAGAATGGAGTGAGTTCCTTGTATGAATTTCATGAGATTTCCAAGCGTATATGAAACCATAGAAGATAAGCCAGATGCACGAGTATTCAAAACAGCGGCACGTTCAAAGCGCAATTTTCAAGGCTCATAGTCCACATTAACAAAAACCCACACCTCTTTAATTAGAGGCCATATCAATAAGAAAGCTGTTATGCCCGCAGGCATTATGCGGGCATCTTCCGAAGGAGTCCCTTCGGGGCACAATATGGATTCCTGATAGAGGCTTTTCCCGAAGGGATCCCTTTGGGACAGCACTGAGACAATAGTGTATTTTTGAGACCGGTTCTAGTCAAGATTCTTCTTAAAAATAGGCATGCTTCTCAATTCTTCGAAAACAGTAATAATTCCTGATTTACTTCTTTACCGGTGTTTTTTGCTTGACAAAGAAGTTTGTGTTGAGCATTTTGAAGTATCGGTAAAGTAAACGGTTAAGTATTTAGTACTCCTTTAAACTTGAATACCACCATGCGGTGAAGCATATGGTAAGTAGGTATCAGCCGTTCGTCGCGCGAATTCCTCTTGTTCTTTTCGCGACACTTGTTTGTTTCACAAGTATAACGCCTTCGCTCTATGGGCAGGGTGTAGTCCGGGGAGTTGTGACCGATTCGCTTGACCAAACGACGCTCATCGGAGCAAATGTTTTTTTAGTCGGCACCAGTTTGGGAAGCGCGACCGACCGCGAAGGTCAATACCGAATTACGGGCATTCCGGTTGGGGCACATGTGCTTCGCGTTTCGTATTTAGGGTATCGGGCAAAAGATATTGAAGTGAATGTCGGCAGTGACGAGCTTGAAGTGAACGCCCAGTTAACCCCGGACATTCTACAGGCCGGCGAGGTTGTCGTCACAGCACAGGCACGCGGACAGATTGCCGCGATCAACCAGCAAATCACCTCGAACACCATCGTGAATGTTATTTCAGAAGAAAAGATACAAGAATTGCCGGACGCAAACGCGGCGGAAGCGATAGGCCGTCTGCCGGGAGTTTCGATTACCCGTTCAGGCGGAGAAGCAAACAAGGTTATTCTGCGCGGGCTTGAAGACAAATTCACAAATATTACTATTGACGGAGTGAAGATCCCAGCGACCGACGCCACCGGCAGGGGCGTCGACCTGAGTATGCTCTCGCAAAGTTCTTTGGCAGGCGTGGAGTTGTATAAAGCCTTAACACCGGATAAGGACGGTGACGGATTGGCGGGCGGTATTAACCTCGTCACAAGAAAAGCTCCGGAGACTAGAAGGCTCAAAGCGGAATTCAAAGGGGACTACAACGACCTCATGGGCTCGATGAATCAATACATTTCATCTGTTCATTACGGCGAGCGTTTCTTTGACGGTCTTTTCGGGGTTCAGCTCACGGGTAACCTCGAGAAACGGATTCGGAGCAATGAGCGAATTAATGTCAACTATGGCAATCAAGACC
>DATCJD010000131.1:0-8628 GCA_036507435.1 Bacteroidota bacterium | reverse complement strand
AATGCAAAAGGCGATTGGGCGATCCAAATTCCGCCGAACAAACCGACCGCGATTTACGCCAACGGCGACCTCAAAATCGAAATGGACATCGAACACCCGGGGGAATGAGAGCAAGGAATGATTGAATTATTGCCCCGTAGGGGCAGAATGTTTGTAACTTGAAAAAAAGAAAAAGGAAGAGAAGCTCCGTCAGGAGCGAAATGAAACCGTCTTTTCATCAATGGAGGCATAAATGAATAGGTATAATTTGTTTTTCCTTATGATGTTCATGTTTTGCTTGCCGCTCATAGCCCGACAATCCGCAACCGATTGGGAGGCGAAATTTCGCACGCTCCCCAGCGCAGAAAAACAGCGGGAATACATGCAACGGCTTTCCGCCAAGCCGCATCATCTCGGTTCGCCGTACGGCAAGGATAATGCTGAATGGATGGTCTCGCTCTTTAAGTCATGGGGATTGGATGCGAAGATTGAAACGTTCGAAGTCCTGTTCCCCTCGCCCAAAGAACGAATCGTAGAATTGGTCGAACCGACGAAATTCACCGCGAAACTGCAAGAACCTGCGCTTGCCATCGACCCGACCTCCGGACAACAGAGCGAACAGCTTCCGACGTACAACGCGTACTCGGCGGACGGCGACGTGACCGCCCCGCTCGTGTATGTCAACTACGGCATCCCAGCCGACTATGAACAGCTCGAGCGCATGGGGATTTCCGTGAAGGGTTGTATCGTCATCGCGCGCTACGGCGCGTCGTGGCGCGGGATCAAGCCGAAGGTTGCCGCGGAGCATGGAGCCGTCGGCTGTATTATTTATACCGACCCGCTCGGCGACGGATACTACCAGGGCGACACCTTCCCGGAAGGTCCCTGGCGCCCGAAGGACGGCGTCCAGCGCGGGAGTGTGATGGACATGCCGCTCTATCCCGGCGACCCGCTGACGCCGGGTGTCGGCGCGACGGAAAACGCCAAACGGCTCGCGATGAAAGACGTGCAGACGTTTACGAAAATTCCCGTGTTGCCTATTTCGTACGCCGACGCACAGCCGTTGCTCGCCGCTCTGAAAGGTCCCGTCGCCCCGGCAAACTGGCGCGGGGCATTGCCGCTGACGTATAAAATCGGACCCGGTCCGGCTAAGGTTCGCTTGAAGGTGCTGGCGAACTGGGACATGAAGAAAATCCACAACGTGATTGTCACACTACGCGGCTCGGTCTATCCCGATGAATGGATTGTACGCGGCAACCACCACGATGCGTGGGTGAACGGAGCGGAAGATCCGATCGCCGGCATGGTGGCGGAAATGGAAGAATTACGCGCGCTTGCCGAGTTGATGAAGCAAGGCTGGAAACCGAAACGGACGATTATCTATTGCGCGTGGGACGCGGAAGAGCAGGGGCTGATTGGCTCCACCGAGTGGGCGGAGACACACGCGGCGGAACTAAAACAAAAAGCTGTTACGTATATCAATACGGACGGCAACGGGCGCGGGTATTTGTCCGTGAGCGGGTCGCATACGCTGGAGAACTTAGCCAACAGTGTCGCAAAAGAAATCGAAGACCCGCAGAAGAACATTACCGTGTGGAAGCGCGCACAACTTGCACGCATCAAGAATGCGAATTCGGCGGAAGACCGGCAGGAAGCGCGGTCGCGCCCGGATTTGCGCATCAACGCGCTCGGCTCCGGCTCGGATTACACGGCGTTCATCGACCACCTCGGCCTTGCCTCGCTCAATATGGGCTACGGCGGCGAGGATGGAGGCGGCATATACCATTCGATTTATGATGATTTCTATTGGTACACGAATTTTTCGGATACCGATTTCAGCTACGGGCGCGCGCTTTCGCAAACTGTCGGCACGACGGTGATACGTCTCGCCGACGCCGAGATTCTGCCGTACGAGTTCGGCAATTTTACCGACACCATCCGCCGTTACGTGGATGAGCTGAAGCGGCTGTTGAAAACCACCCAAGACCAAATCAATGAGCGCAACAAGCAAATAGAAGAGGGCGTTTTTACGGCGACTGCCGACCCGAAGGAAACATATGTGCCGCCTTCGAAGGAAGACGTCCCGCCGCACCTAAACTTTGCGCCGCTCGATAATGCGGTGGATATTCTAAACAAGAGCAGTGAGCGGTACACGGCGGTAACAAAAAAACTTCAGCATACGATGCTTTCGACGGCGATGGTGAAATCCGTGAACGCGAAACTCATCCAAACCGAGCGCAAGCTGACGCACCCGGATGGATTGCCGGGCAGACCGTGGTTTAAACATTTAATCTATGCTCCGGGATTCTATACCGGCTACGGCGTAAAGACTATCCCCGGCGTGCGGGAAGGCATCGAGCAGAAAAGATGGGCGGAAGCGGACTCGGAAATCGTGCGCGTCTCGAAGGCATTGCAAGAATTTGCCGCGCTGGTGAATTCGGCGGCTGAAGAACTTGAACAAGCGGTAAAATAATAGGTCGCGGAAACAGCGGATTGAACGGATAAAAGCTGATCAAAAGAATATCGAATATTGAACAAGGAATGAGGAATGTCAAAGTTTTGATACTTCATTATTCTGCGGTTCCCTGTTCGATATTCATTATTGTAGTGAATCTAGTTGATGTGGAATGAATACAAGTCATTTTTCTATCACCACTCCGACTAACTTCCGATTTTGGCGCACCGTGTACAGCCACGGGTGGAGCTCCTTACAGCCGTTTAGAATAGATAAAGCGAAACAGGCGTTCGAGCGTTTGGTTGAGCTGAGCGACCGGACGCTCGCTCTCTGTACGCTACAAGAACGGCGTACAGGCGTCTCTGTACAAGCGGAAAGCAAGAAGCCGCTGAATGCCGCGCAAAAGAAAGAGATACAAGCCCAACTCAGCGCGTGTTTTCGACTGAACGACGATATGACGGCATTTTATGCAGAAGCCCGCAAACTGAGGAAGTTCAAATGGGTGCCACGAATGGGCGCGGGGCGGATGCTCCGTTCGCCGACGGTGTTCGAAGACGTTGTAAAAATGATCTGTACCACCAATTGCAGCTGGGCGTTGACGGAAATCATGGTCAAGAATCTCACCACAAAGCTCGGCAGGCAATTCAACGCAACGACGTACAGCTTCCCGTCGCCAAAGGCATTAGCCGGGACGACGGAACGGTTTCTTCGGAAAGAAATCCGTTCCGGATACCGCTCGCCGTATTTTCTGGAGTTGGCGGAGTATGTCGCGTCCGGAAAACTCGACATGGAATCGTGGCGCACGTCGGAATTGCCGACAGACGAATTGTTCAAGCACGTGCGTTCTGTGAAGGGTATGGGCGACTATGCCGCGGGGAACATCATGAAACTACTCGGGCGGTACGATTACTTGGGGCTGGATTCATGGGTGCGCGGAAAATATTATGAGATCCACAAGAACGGGAGAAAGGTCAGCGACACAACGATTGAAAGGCATTACGCGCCATACGGCATGTGGCAAGGGCTATTCTTTTGGCTGGAGATGACGAAGGATTGGTACGAACACAAATTTCCGTTTTAGTCCCTCCCTTTATACTGTTGCGGAAGGTACACAAACGTCGTTCTATAGCGCTTCTTCGGCGATGAGGTCTTCGAGGTCGTACCGTTTGTCCGCATCCGTGAAGAGCGGAATGTTCTTCCGGGCGTGACGCACAAACAGCGGTATCGCCACTAACGTGGAGAGGACGACGGCAAAGAATGTGAATTTTTTCATGAACTTCTCCATGTGATCAAATAACCCCCCGAAGATTTCTATTTACAATACGGTTGAAACTGCAAAAAGTTGTCCCGCTGGAAGCTTCAACGGGACAATTTTTTTTACTCAGTGATATATGGCACGCCCCAGACCTGGCTTGAGAACGCCGCCTGGTCGTCAAAAATGGAGCTTCTGGTTACTGCCGTGACAAAGAATGCGTGCCGCCCCTGGACAAATGTTTCCCACGTAGCTTCATAGACACGCTCGAAGTTGGCGCCGGACGGCGTTTGCGAGACGAGCACCATGCGTTCGTGCATGGGCTTGACGAGGTCGGGCCTGTTGGGATTCATTAATGCTAACGGCCGGTGGATGGAAACCCAATCCGTATCCGGGTCGGCGCTGACCAGCGTTAAACGTACGGTTAACGGCTGGCGGGTGCCCACATTAAAAATCAAAGGGCGAATCTTATGCCGACCGTTGCCCTGCAGTTCAAGGAAATATTCCAGCGGCTCGGTAATTTCAATCGTTCTGTCGCCTGCGGTTAATTCGAGTTTCGTAATGGCAAGCTGGGCATTTTGCGTTCCGCCCTGCGACGCGGAGACTTCGGCAGGTCTCCAGCCCCTCCGCACATTCCCGTTTGAGTTTGGCGCATCGGAACGCGCCGCGCGGTAGAATTTTATCCTGCGCTGAGTTTGCTCTGAAAGCGGTTTTTGGATAATCGTCCGCGCCGTGTCCGAGTTAGAATACTTCGCGACGATGAAGATGGTTCCTTCAAGCTTGTGCGTCACGGTCGCAATCACCGTCGTGTCGTCCACTTGTTCGAATGTCATCTCCCGCGCCACGCTTGCAATCCGCCGTCCCCAGTGCAGAGGGATAATCGGCGTCGCGGCTTTGCCGAGCGTAGAAAATGAGGGCGCGTCATCCCCGTCGTTGAGCACAGCGGCATCGTTCGTGTAGAGCGGGTCGGAAAGAATCATTTGCCGGAGTTCGGCAATGTCTGCACTGCTCAGTTCGCCGTCGTTCGGGGTGTTCAACGGCTCGCATCCCGCCACGAGAGCCGCTAACGCAACAATTCCCAAAAACATCGTTCGTACCATCATACATCCCTCCTAATAATATTTAGATGATTGATAATACTGGTTTGACCCAATCATCCATAAATAGTTTAATGAGAAACGGGAAGAAAAACCAGCGTTGTAGCCGGATAATATTGAATAGTATCTCAGGGGTGACTTATATCACGGAGGAGGTAGTATCTGAAATGAGTAATTCTTACCCGTAGTGTTTCAACAATTCACTTTCGACAACTTCTGTTTTAGGAGTTACACTTCCTTTTTCTTATGTTTCTACGAACCTTATGACTCAATTACTTGAACTCGCCGTTGAATCCGCCGTCACTGCCGGAAGATTCCTGAAGCAGAATGTCGGGAAGGTCAAACACATCGACCGTAAATTGGGTCAAGAGACTAACCTCGTTACGGAAATTGACCGCAAGGCAGAGGGCATGATCATCGAGCGCATCCGCAAGCGTTTTCCCAAGCATGGATTTCTCGGCGAAGAGTTCGGCGTGCAGGAAACCAACTCCGATTACAAATGGGTGATTGACCCGCTGGACGGGACGACGAACTTCACGCACGGGCTTCCGATTTTTTGTGTATCTATCGGGCTGGAGCACAAGGGAGAGCTTGTCGTTGGAGTGGTATACGACCCGAATCTTGACGAAGTATTCACCGCGGAAAAAGGCAAGGGAGCGTTCCTGAACCATAAGCGGATTCGAGTCTCCGGTACGCATAAACTGGGCGAGAGTTTGCTCGTGACGGGATTCCCGTACGATATTCAATCGAAGACGGACACCATCGTCGCGCACTTTGAGAACTTTCTGAAAACATCGCAGGCCGTACGGCGCTTAGGCTCGGCGGCGCTCGATTTGTGTTACGTGGCGGCGGGGCGGTTCGACGGGTACTGGGAGAATTCGCTCAACCCGTGGGACATGGCGGCTGGCGTTCTGCTTGTGCAGGAAGCGGGCGGAACGGTCAGCGATTTTAGAGGGTTTCCTTCAACGATATATCAAAAACCCGTTCTTGCAACGAATGGAAAGATTCACGAGCAGATGATTGAGGTGTTGAGTCGAAGTAGCAAGTACGAAAGTAGTAAGTAGAGACTTCTGAAAAATAGAATTGAGATGTCATTCCGAGAAGCACCGCGACGAGGAATCTCGTTTTTCTGTTCAAATTCAAAGGCGAAATCCCTCGCTTCGCTCGGGATGACATTATTCTGAGAATTTTTCAGAGGTCTCAAGTAATAAGTAACACAGACGCAAATAGAGGTACTCTTAGTTTGTCTTTGTGCTTACTACTTTCTACTTCATACTCTTTTTAAATCAGCTTCACCAAGTCCAGCCCGATTAACCCTAAGACCACAGCCATCAGGAAAAAGAACCCGCCAACAACGCCGAGGAAGCCGACGCGCTGTTTCGTTGCTTCGAGGTCGAGTTCACGTTTCGGCATTGTCCGCACGGTGACGTCGCCGTTCACCACAACCTGACAGGCGAGACGCATGTTCGGGGCGACCCTCCGCTTAAAAAACCATCTCCCGCCAATGACTTGTTCCTCCTCGGGCGTACGGGAATTAATGCCTTTTCCTTCTACGATTTCGATGACGTCCGAGCCGCAGGGAAATTTCACGGGACCCGCATCCACATTAACATGGAACACACGGTGCACAGTGGAGTAGAGTTCAATACCGCTCATCAGCGCGGCGGTGCGGAGATTGGTCCCGGGGAGCACATCGAGCGATTTACGTTCTCTTTCAAAATGAATGGCGGGCATGAGGTTCTTTCTTCGTTAACTGTTCGATTCGTATTTCTTCGCGGATCCGGGAGGAACGGTGTAGATGTAGCTATGGAGATATTCAAGGTTACGTTCTTTTTCATCAAGGTCGATCATTAACAGATCGCGCAGGGAAACGAATCCGACCAGTTGTTCCCCGGAGACAATAGGCATGTGTCGGCAGTGTGCCAGTTGCATTTTTTTGAGGCAGGATTCGTACCCTTCTTCCGTGTTCGCGACGACAATGTTTGTTGTCATCACTTCGTTAATTGTTGTGGCGGCGGGGTCAAGCCCTTTGGCAATGACCCGGGTGATGACGTCTCGCTCGGAAAAAATTCCTACTAGCTGATTGTGTTCCACAACCGGCAGCGCCCCAATTTTTTTTTCAGCCATAAACCGGGCGGCTTCTGCAACGGTTTTGTCCTTTTCGATAGAGAAAATCGGCTTCTCATGTATCATCTCGCTGATCGGCTTCATACCCGTCTCCTTCAGTCAAATGTCGTGATCCAAGTTCTGCGCGCCAGTGGTCAGAGATAATAAGAAGTTTTCAAGTGCGGTGCAAGGCGCTTTTATTTCCACGCCCGCACGCCGTCTTTGGTAACGAGCGCATGCACGAGTTTCACAGGTTCAGGTTTGACGGGCTTGATCACAAAAGCTTGTGCCGTCCGCTTGCGTGCGGTTTCCAGCACGTGCTCGCGGTCGGTGTGCAGTACGGCGAGTGTATCGCCCATTTCCACGCTGTCGCCGGTCTTTTTCTTGAGGATGATGCCCGCTTTATGGTCGATGGTATCGTCGATTTTTTCTCTGCCCGCGCCGAGCGTGATGGCAGTCATGCCGAGTTCGAGAGAATCGATTGAGGAAATAAACCCGTCTTCGGAGGTTCTTATTTCAAGCGTGTGCATTGAAATGGGATACCGTTGTAAATTCTCTATGCTGGAGGTATCTCCGCCCTGAGTTTTCACAAGGGAGAGAAATTTTTCGTATGCCTTTCCGGAGCTAATTGACGCCTTACTAAGTTTGACTCCTTCTTCAACCGTTCCGGTCTTTTTCCCAAGCATCAGCATAGCGCCGGAGAGAAGATGCGTCACGTCCATCAGGTCTTCGGAAAGGTCATCCTTGCCACGCTCGCCACGCAGGCATTCCACCGACTCCACTATTTCCAACCAGTTTCCGATCGTAGCGCCAAGCGGTTGGCTCATCTCTGTGATGAACGCTATCGTTTCTTTACCGCTTGCCGTGCCGATGTTGACTAATGTTTGTGCAAGTTCAAGGGAATGTTCGTAGGATTGCATAAACGCGCCGCGTCCGGTTTTGACGTCGAGCACCAGCGCATCAATACCTTCGGCAAGCTTCTTACTCATAATGCTTGCGGCGATAAGCGGAATGCATTCCACCGTTGCAGTAACATCGCGCAGGGCGTACATTTTTTTGTCGGCTGGTGCGATTTCCTTCGTTTGCCCGATCATCACCAGCCCGATGTCTTTAATAACGCGTTTATAATCCGCAATGGAGAGATTGGTCTTAAAACCGGGGATGGATTCGAGCTTATCCAGCGTTCCGCCCGTATGTCCCAGTCCCCTGCCGGAGATCATCGGCACTGGTACGCCGCACGCCGCAACGATAGGAGCGAGGATAAGCGAGACCTTGTCTCCCACGCCGCCTGTGGAATGCTTATCCACTTTGACGCCCGGAATGTCTGAGAGGTCGATGACCACGCCGGAATTCTGCATCAAGCTCGTGAGCGTGACGGTTTCCGTTTCGCTCATGCCGTTGAAGTAGCACGCCATCAAGAACGCGGACATCTGGTAATCCGGAACACTGCCGTCCACATAACCGGTGATGAGATAGCGCAACTCGGCTTCGGAGAGTGCGCTTCCTTCGCGTTTCTTGCGTATGAGTTCGACGACGTTCATGGGTTAGACTTCAACTTTGACGGTAAACTCTCGCCCGCACTTATTACATTTGTATTCGATTGTGCACCAGTTATTGCGCTCATAGTAGCTCAGCTCGGCAAGTTCACCGCCGCACTCCTGCACCATGCATCGCTTGAGGTCGAGGCGGTAAAACCGGTCTTTCGGGTAATTGTCTATTTGTTCGTCTGGCATAAAAGA
>DATCJD010000130.1:0-7103 GCA_036507435.1 Bacteroidota bacterium | reverse complement strand
GTTCCCGCCGCTTATTGCGCTCAAGCCGCTCGCTCAGAATATCGACGAGAAACTGCCGGATGTTCTGCCCGCCGATTACGAAAACAGCTCCTCGCCGCGCTGGGCGACGTACGCCGCGGCAACGTCCATGATTCTCTCCGGCGTCCTCTCCGCGTACTGGAAAGACCGGGCAAACAGCGACTTCGACAAATACGTTGAGACGCGCGACCCTGCTCTGCTTGCCTCCACACAACGGCTCGACCACCGGTCGGGCATCGCGATTACCATCTCCCACGCGAGTTTCGCCGCGCTGGCGTACCTTCTGCTCTCAGAATGATTGTTCAGTCCTGCGAGGTTTTGAAAACCTCGCAGGACTGGCTTTCGCCAACGACAAAAATGTCGCTTCTTCCCTCCTCCGACAGACAAAAAAGCCTTGTACCGCCGTGCTTTCTTCGCTCTTGACTTTCTCCAAAGAAACTGCAATTTAGCTCGTGCCCTCACCCCCGGCCCCTCTCCCAAAAATGGGAGAAGGTGTCTGTTGGGACGGGGTGAGGGCAACAATACGTTATGGTACTCAACTTTCTCTTTGTTGATTTTAACGCGTACTTCGCTTCGGTGGAACAGCAGATGCGCCCCGAACTGCGCGGCAAGCCGGTCGTCGTCGCCCCGATGATGACGGATTCCACGTGCGCGATTGCGGCGAGCTACGAAGCTAAGCGCTTCGGCATCAAAACCGGAACCGGCATCCGTGAGGCAAAAGCCATGTGCCCGGAATTGGTTATCGTCGAAGCGCGGCACCACGAGTATATTGATTTCCATCACCGGTTGGTGGAAGCGGTAGAATCGTGCGTCCCCGTGCACAGCGTTCTCTCCATTGATGAGATGGCGTGCATGCTGACGGGCAGTCAACAACAGCGTGAAAAAGCCGTGGCGCTCGCACAGCAGATCAAGGAAACCATCTACCGGCGCGTGGGGACGGAAATGCGGAGTTCCATCGGCATCGGTCCCAATTTATTCTTATCCAAAACCGGGTCGGATATGCAGAAACCGAACGGGCTGGTCGTGATTGAAGAAAAGGATTTACCGGAGTGTTTGTTCAACCTTGACTTGGAAGATTTGACCGGCATCGGTTCCCGCACGAGACGAAGGTTGGAGCGGCACGATATCTTCACCGTCCAACAACTGTGCACGGCGAGCAAATCGCTCCTGCGGCAAATCTGGGGCGGAGTCGGGGGTGAGCGGATGTACGCCAAACTGCGCGGCGAGGAAGTGTACACGCCGCCCACGCAACGCTCGACCGTCGGGCATTCCCACGTCTTGCCGCCAAAGCTCCGCACCGAAGACTCCGCGTTCGAAGTGCTGAACCGGCTGGTGCAGAAAGCGGGCATGCGCTTGCGCTCGTACGGCTACCGCGCGGGCGGACTGGGCGTGCACGTGCAATACATGAACGGTCCGTACTGGAGCGAAGCGATGACATTCGATTACACGCACGAGACGAACCGCTTCCTGCAGGCGCTGACGATGCTCTGGAGCAAAAAATCCCGCAAGGGCAAACTGCCCGCCGCCGCACGCCCGTTGCGCGTCGGCATTGCGCTGTTTGAATTAAAGAAGGAAGAGCACTGCACACCGTCTCTGTTCGACATGGAAAAGAAGCCGACCGCCCTCAACACCGCCATTGATAAGCTCAATACCCGCTTCGGCAAGAATACGATTTACTTCAGCGGCAGTCACGCCGCCCGGGACGCTTCTCCCGTCCGCATCGCCTTCACCCACATCCCCGACGCCGTCGAACAAAGAGCTTAGTGTTTCCCGTACAACCGCTCCACCACAACGTTCGTCAGTTCTCGAATCAACTCCCGCTCCCCCGGCATCACATGGCCGCTCGTGTGCCAGACAAGCTCTTTCGGCTCGCGCGCTTCATCATACAAGGCGAGCGCGGACTCCTTGGGAAACATCGTATCGCCTTCGCCGTTGACCATCAAGAACCGGCGCGGCATGAGATAGGGAACGTACTTGTTCGGCTCGAACGGCGCGAGAATTGCTCCGCCTAACCATCCCGCAAGCCACGCGGGAACCGGAACGCCCACCCGTTCCGCGTTGCTCGCAATCACTCCGCTCAAATCGCCCCCCGCCTGAACAACCGCGGCTTGCTTGACGCGCTGGTCGATCACCGCCGCGGGCAATCCGGTAAACACACCGAAGCTCACGGACACAACGGTCACATCGCTTCGGTCAATCGTCTTGTGCTGAAACATCCAGTCGAGGCAGGTCAACAACAGCGGTACAGTGCGAAACGCCATCGAGCGGAGCCGGAACGTCGTGCCCACCGCCGACCAGCCGCGAAAATCCATTTCACCCTCGAACGGATAGTTCACAGCGACGAGCGCCACGCTCTCCTGACCTTCAATCATGCCGATCACCTCTTTGCCCGTTTCAATCCCAACGCACAAGAGCGCGGCAGGAAACGGACCTTCCCCTTTTGGCAGACGCAACCTGCCGGAAATGGAATCGCCGCTGGTCGAACGCAAAAGGAAATCATAGGTGGTCGTGAGCGCCGAATCGCCTACAAGAGTAAGCTCCATACCCTCTACCTCGCCTTTGCGCTCCAGGAACTCAGCGCGCATCCCAAAATACGTTTGCGAGGAGAGGGGCAAGACCAATACCATCAGGAGAAAAAGAAGTTTCATGAGATATTCTTTACGCGTCCCTACAACTTAGCCTGTCCGCCTTTAAAAAGCAATTGAGTTTCACCCCTACTTTCTCTACTTTACTTACCGTGAAGCCCAAGACGCAATCGGTTCTCCGGTTTTTCAAACAACTCCTGATCGCCGCTCTCGCGGCAGTCGCATTCTGGACGGTCTTGCTTATGCTCTTCGAGGAAAAATTCATCTTCTTTCCGTCCGGTTATCCGGACGGATACTACGACGACGCTGAGTCGGTCCCGAACCTCGAAGACTGCTGGTTCACTGCGGAAGACGGCGTGAGGCTCCACGCGTGGTTTGCGCGTTCGGATTCCGCCCACGCGACGCTCCTCATGGCGCACGGCAACGCTGGCAACCTCGCCCACCGACTGCCCATCATCAAAGCCCTGCGCGACGCGGGGTTCAACGTGCTTATGTTCGACTACCGCGGCTACGGCAGAAGCGAAGGCTCGCCTACCGAAGACGGCGTGTACCGCGACGGCAGGGCGGCGTTCGATTATCTTTCCCAACGCACGGACGTGGATTCCTCGTCCATTATTCTCTTCGGCACGAGTCTTGGCGGCGCGGTGGCAGTGGACGTCGCAACACACCGCCCGGCGGCGGGGTTGATCCTTGAGGCGACGTTTTCCAACGCAAAGGACGTTGCGCGCATCGCGTATCCGTTCCTGCCCGCCCAGTTTATCCTGCGCAGTGAGTTCAATTCCGAAGAAAAAATCCGTTCAATTCGTATTCCAACCCTCATCATTCACGGCGGCGAGGATAACATTATCCCCGTTGCACTTGGCAGAAAACTCTACGACGCCGCGAACGAGCCGAAATCCTTCTATCTCATCCCGGGCGCCGACCACAACGATACGTTTTGGGTCGGCAGCGAGGAATATCTTCAGACAATCCGCTCGTTTGCACGTTCGCTGAAGCGTTAGTGTGCTGAACGACGCAGTTGCAGCGTTTCGTCCCTCTTGCGCATCATACATCCGGATGTAGTGTCTCCTCAGTAACCTTTAGTAACCTTTTGACCTGTAGCGAGGTCTAAGAGGTGGCACGGGAACGGCGTTTTCCCGGCTCCGCAACTATTTATGCCAAACGCCGTAAAGTAACCCAGACTCTCACGCATCGCATACCCCTCAGAAGGTGGCTCATGAAAAAGAAACTCCTCTTTTCACTCCTCGGCATTGTTATCGTCGGGATTGCCGGATTTTTGTTCTTCGGAAATTCGGAAAGCTCCGCCGAAGACATGCTCCCGAAAATAAAAGTAGAACGCGGGAACGTGACCGATAAAGCGCTGGCGGTCGGGACTATCGAGCCGGAAAATGAAATTTCCGTCAAATCGAAAGTCTCCGGCGTTGTCAGCAAGATCTTCGCGGACGTCGGCGTCTTCGTCAAAGCCGGGCAACCGTTGATGGAAGTCAAGCCCGACCCGACGCCTCTCGAACTGGCGGATGCAAAACGCCAGGTTCAGCTTGCAGAGTTGGAATTCGATAATCTCGCAAAAGAACGCGTGCGGCAGGAATCAATGGTGAAGAAGCAACTGATCTCGCAAAAGGAATACGAGGATTTTGAGAAGCGCTATCAGGACGCTGATGTGAGGGTAAAAATCGCGAATGAGAAGCTCGCCCTCTTCGAAAGCGGCAAGGTCACCATCGGCGATACGGAAATCGAATCCATTGTGAAGGCGCCAATTGACGGGTTTGTGCTCAACCGCGCGGTGGAAGTCGGCGACCCCGTGACGCCGCTCTCGTCTTTCCAAGAAGGCACCGTGTTGATGAAAATGGCGAACATGGAACGCTTGCTCTTTAAAGGAACGGTGGATGAGATCGACGTAGGCAAACTGCGCGAAGGCATGGAAACGGAAATCCGCGTGGGCGCGCTGCCGAACGACACCGTGAGGGGCGTGCTCCGGAAAATTTGGCTGAAAGCGGAAAAGAAAGATAACGCGACGGTCTTCCCGATTGAAATCCTGATTCCAAGGGGAAACACGATCCTCTTGCGCGCGGGCTACTCCGCCAACGCGAACATTATTATCAGCCGGAAGGTGAATGTGCTCATCATTCCGGAGCGGCTGGTGACGTTTAGCGGGGATTCGGCGATTGTGAAACTCTTTTTATCGCCCACGAATCAGGAAGAGCGGCTCATCAAGACGGGCTTGAGCGATGCGATCAATATCGAAGTGCTTGCCGGGCTGAACGAAGGCGATGAAGTAATGGAAAAGCCGGTGAAGAAAATCGAGTAAGGCAGTGAATAGTAAACCGTGAATCGAGTACAGCGTGGATAAATTTTTTACTATCGTTCAAGAATTCTGGCTCGACCTGAAAGCGCAGAAGCTTCGCGCGTTCCTTACGATGTTCGGCATCGTCTGGGGCACCGTCGCGATTATCGTGCTCATCGCGTTCGGCGTTGGGTTCCAGCGGCAGATGTCAATTAATTTCCACGGCATCGGCGAGAGTATCTCTATTATGTTTCCGGGCAGAACGACAAAGGCCTGGGAAGGCTTCGGCACCGGCAGGCCGATGTCGTTCATCGAAGACGATACACGGCTTATCGCCTCGCAGGTTTCCAATATCAAAGCTATCAGTCCGGAGTATTCCACACGAACTACCGCTCGCATCGGCGAGAACATACTCAACCCGCTCGTTGCCGGGGTGTACCCGAATTACGGCGATATGCGCAACATCATCCCGGAGATGGGCGGCAGGTTTATCAACGAGCTGGACATCGAGCACCGCCGCAGGGTGTGCATCATCGGCAACAAGGTGAAAGAATACTTGTTCGCCGATAGCGCCGCCGTCGGAAACATAGTCTTCGTCGGCTCGGTGCCGTTCACCGTGGTGGGCGTCATGTTGGAAAAAACGCAGAACTCGTCGTATAACTCCCGCGACCGCGACCGGATTTTTATTCCCGCGTCTACGTACGCTTCCGTCTTCGGCGCCATACGGCTGAATAATATCATCTACCAGGTCAAAGACCCTACGCTCGGCGAGGAAACATCGAAAGAAGTCCGTGCCGTGCTCGGCAGGCGCTACAAATTCGACCCGACCGATAAGGACGCCGTATGGATTTGGGACACCACGCAGGCTGATAAATTCTTTTTCTACTTTTTCCTCGGTTTCAACATTTTTATGGCGCTGATCGGCAGTTTCACGCTCGGCGTAGCCGGCGTGGGAGTTGCCAATATCATGTATATCGTGGTGCAGGAGCGCATCAAAGAAATCGGCGTCAAGCGCGCGGTGGGGGCGAAACGGTCGAACATCCTCACGCAGTTTTTCCTGGAGACATTTTTCATCATTTTTCTCGGCTCGTCTATCGGTTTCTTGATTGCGCTCGGTATTATTCAAATATTGCAATTCATGCCGATTAAGGAATTTGTCGGAACACCTGTTTTATCCATGGAAGTGGTGATTGCCACGGTTTCCATCCTCGGACTGATCGGGCTTGCGGCAGGGCTGTTGCCCGCGCGCAAAGCCGCGAATCTGGACGTGGTGGAATGCCTGAGGACGTAATGCGGAATTCGGATTGCTGAGTGTGGAATATAAAAATTTACTCCGCACTCCGCATTGATCACTCCGAACTTGAAGACCATGTATACAGAACTTCTGAAAGAATTCTTTTACGACCTGAAAGCGCACCGCACGCGCGCCATTCTCACCTTGGTGGCGATCACGTGGGGCACGGTTTCCGTGGTGCTGTTACTCGCGTTCGGCGACGGGCTAAGCGAGCGTATGCTCAGCGGCTTGCTCAACGCCGGCGACCGCATTATGATCGTGTACGGAGGTGAAACGGGCAAAGCCTTTGAAGGTTTGCCCAAGGGACGCCGCGTCCGGCTGACCGAAGAGGACGTGGACATCCTTGAGCGTGTAATCCCTGCTATAGAAATGATCAGCCCGCAGTACCGCAAGACCGTGACACTGGTGTACGGCAAAGTTCAGATGAACACCGAATGCGAGGGCGTCAACGCCGGCTTTGAAGAAATGCGCCGCATGTACCCGAGCGGCGGCGGACGTTTCTTGAACTCCGTCGACGTGGACCAACAACGGCGCGTGCTGTTCCTCGGAGCGGTCATCGCGGAAGAAATTTTCGGCGAGGAAGACCCTATCGGCAAGACGATCTTTGTCGACGGCGTGCCGTTTACGATGGTCGGGGTGATGCAGAAAAAAATCCAGACCTCTTCCAATAACGGTCCCGATACACGGCGCGCGATCATACCCCACACAACCTTCCGCACATCGTACGGCAACCGGTATGTGAACAGCATCGTCGTACGGCCCAGCGACCCGTCGAAACAGCTTCAAGTCAAGGCTGATATATACAACACCCTCGGCAGGAAATACCGGTTCGACCCGGAAGACGAACGCGCATTAGGCATCTGGGATTTCATCGAGAACGAAAAAATTAACCGAAAAATCGGCTTGGGGATGTCGATTTTTC
>DATCJD010000129.1:0-3940 GCA_036507435.1 Bacteroidota bacterium | reverse complement strand
GGGATTACTCCCGGCACATCGTCCGGCTTCACCTGCATAACCGAATCGAGCACAATATTGTAGACGAAGAACTCGTACGTCGTCTGCGGCTCGCCGACTTTCGTGCGCGCGTTGATGTCCTCCGTGAAGCCGCTTTCTGTGACATAGTTCGGCACAATTGTGCGCTTGGCGTCGCCGGCGCTCTGCGAGAGAATAAACGTTACATACTGCTCGTCCGGAGAGAGCACTAAACTAAAGGCATTTTTTTGTCCGAGGAAATACGATTTTGGCTTTCGGGTTTCGAGCAATTTTCGCAATTGTTCCCGTGCGTCGCGGTCGTCTTTGCGTTTTCGGAGCACGTCGAAGAGCTCCATCTGTTGCTGTTCTAAAAATTTCTGTAAATCTGTCTTCGAGCCTTCCCGCGGAGCCGAGCCGCTCCGGAGGTTTGTCAGTTGAATTTCCGAGCCGGTTTGCAGGTTCCGGAGAAAAAGATTTCCGTCGCGTTCAAAGGTGAGTTTCTTTTCGTCAAACGTGAAGCGCGGGCTGGATTCCGGCGCAATCGTCCCGGTGACCTGCGTTTCTTGCTTGTGGCGGACGTCATACACAAACACGTCGCCGTCCCGCGTATATGTTTTTCTCGACCGGTCTTTCGTGTAAAGCCCAAAGCGAGAGGGTAGTTGTTTCCGTTCTTCGATGCTGACGCGGCGCGGGGCGCCTCCCTTTGAGCTCACGACGTAAAGCGAATCCGCCTTATCGTCGCCACTCCGCCACGTGAAATACACCCACTGCCCGTCTTCCGACCAGTATGGCTGGCTCGGCGAGGTGCCCATCCACGCCGGGTCGCGCATGATGCTCTCGACGGTAAGTCCGCCGCGGGCAGATGCTCTGGGGCTAGTTTGGGTAAAACTATACTCTATTGTTATGAGAAGAAGGACGACAAGAACCATGCTCAAGCGCTTCATGATGGACTCCTGAATAATTTCAGAATGAACTGCGGGGAAAAAATTACTGTGCTAAAAAGATACTGGAATGAAAGGTGGGATTCAACGCTAGAGAATCAGTAACGCGGAACCGTGGGGTCGATTCGTATAGACCAGGCTTCGATACCGCCGATGAGGTTCCTCACGTTGCGGAAGCCATTCTCGTACAGGAATTCTACCGCCCGCCGCGAACGGTTGCCCGTGTGGCAATAGACGATAATCTCCGTGCTCTGGTCAAGCTCGCTCATGCGCTGGGGAAGATGTTGGAGAGGAATGAGCGTGCCGCCGAGGTGAGCGACCTGGTATTCTCCGGGCGTGCGCACATCGAGCAGAAAAGGCTTCTCGCCGTCGTCCTGGCGCTGTTTTAATTGCTCGACGGTAATTTCGAGGGCATTTTTATCGAATGTTTTTTCGATAGGCGGCTCGGCAAGATAGCCGAGGTTAAATTCCCGCACTTTCTCAAAGCGCGGCGGCTGGACAGGCAGGTCGTTCATCACGAACTGCACGAATTCCTGTTTGCTCTTGAACTGTAGCGCCATATTGAACCGCCGCTCGAACCCCATCGTCGAACTGGGCTTTGGGCTTAGCGCTTTGCCGCAGACCGACCCGGCGTAATGCGTCGGGAAAATTTCTACGCTGTCCGGATACTGCAGAAGCTTATTGTAGATGCTGTCATAGAGAGCCTCGGCGCTTCCGTGCAGGTCG
This sequence comes from Bacteroidota bacterium, assembly GCA_036507435.1. Lineage (GTDB taxonomy): Bacteria > Bacteroidota > Ignavibacteria > UBA10030 > UBA10030 > JAKEEG01. The sequence continues at coordinate 2,276 of DATCJD010000129.1, read as the reverse complement.
GGCCTGCCGACGTCGCCCACAAAGAGCGTATCGCCCGTGAGCAGGAACCACGGCTCCGCGCTTCGGGTCGTGTCGGTTACCGCGAGGCTGATGCTGTCGTTCGTGTGCCCGGGCGTGTGCAGGACTTTCAACCGGATGTTGCCGACCATGATTTCGTCGCCGTCTTTTACGCGCTGGACGGGAAAATTCGGTTTGGCGGACTCGTGGTAATACACTGAAGCTCCGGTTGCATCGGCGAGTTTCTTCGCGCCGGAAAGATGGTCGGCTTGCGAGTGCGTCTCAAAAATGTGCGTAAGCTTGAGTCTGTGCTCGCTCAGATAACGCACGTACGGTTCGATATCCAATTGCGGCTCCGTTACGACGGCAACGCCGGTCTTCGTGCACCCTAAGAGATACGAAAGGCACGAGCCTTCTTCATGCTGGAATTGTTTGAAGAGCATGGAACAAGATAGAAAAAAATCGCGGAGTTTTCAACGGGGTTAGATGCCTTCAAGCTGGAGTTTGACGATGGATTGAGTTTCAAAATCGATAACCCAGAAATGCGTGCCGTCCCAGGCGAGGCTTACGGGTTGAAAAGATAGGATTACGATATTGTTCGAGGATGGTAAACGTTAAGGGATCATAACGAATAATGCGGTTATCAAAATTGCGGTTCGAAACGGTAATAATCACTTATGCTTCTGGTGGACTCTGTTCATTGCTCCTCTACACATTATGGTTTACTGAATATCGTTATCTCCTTACGGTTACGCAACCTCTTCCCGCGCCGAAGGTGTGCCAAGCGGGTTGAAGAAACGAAAATGTTGCGCGGCGTTCACCTTGTGCCCCTTTGCGACATACATCCCGGTAATCGGGTCGATGGTATAGACGCCGCGATATTCTTTTTTAACGATACGCTCAAGTGTTTCGATAAGCCGGTCCACGTCCTCTTCGTTATTGTAACAGCCGAAGCTCGCCCGCACCATGCCGGGAAGTTTCGGGTTGTCACAGCGGTCGGCGCGCTTCGCTTTTTCTTCTTCGGGCGTCACGCCGAGGAGTTTTCGCATGTACGGCTGTGCGCAGAAATTTCCGTTGCGCACGCCGATGCCGCCTTCCATGCTGAGGACCGTCGCCACGAGCGCGTGGTCTGTGCCTTCGACCGTAAAAGGAATAACGCCCACTTTGTTGGAAAAGTTCTCGGTAGGACCGTAGATGCGTACACCGGCGATACGCTTCATCTTCGGTATCGCATAGGCTAACAATGCTTGCTCGTGTTGGGCAATCGTATCCATCCCCACCGCCTGCAGGACAGTGATCGCTTCCGCCAGAGCGACAGCGCCGACAACGTTCGGACTGCCCGCTTCTTCTTTCTGCGGCGCGGCGCCCCACTCTACTTCCTCTAACCCGACGTACGAGACCGTCCCCCCGCCGACGATGTCCGGCTCGCCTTTCTCAAAAAAATCGGCAGGACCCACCAGCACACCGATGCCGAACGGCGCATACATCTTATGCGCCGAGTACGCGACGAAATCCAAATGCCGGGGGTCGTTGTTGGAAAGAATATCAATGGTGCGATGCGGGGCGAGTTGGGCGACATCGACGAACATTTTGGCTCCGGCCTCGTGCGCCCATTGGGCGATATCATGCACGGGACTACAGATGCCAGTAACATTCGACGCTCCGCTGACTGCGACTAACTTCACCGCGCCTTTATGCGCGCGCAACGAGTCTTGAAGTTCCTGCAGGTCAATGCCGCCGTCGGAGCTAATGCCTACGTGTATAACTTTGCAATACTTCCGCCATGGCAAATCGTTGGAGTGATGTTCCAGCGACGTGGTAATCACCACATCGTCCGACTTAAACCGGAACCGGTATGCAAGTTTATTAACGCATTCGGTCGTGTTTTTGCCGAAGATCACCACGTTCCATGTCGGGTCGGCGCCGACGAATGCGCCCGCGATGCGGTGCGCTTCGTCGTACACGTTCGTCGCCACCACGGCTTTGAAGCCCGTGCCGCGGTGAACGCTGGAGTACCACGGCATAAATTCTTCGATGGATTTCATCACACTGCGGAACGCCGGCGTGCTGGCGGCGTTATCGAGGAACACGTACGGGCGCTCGGTGCCGTCGAGTAACGGCACGTTCTGGTTAATGCCGACGATTTCGTTTCGCAGGTCTTCTATTGTTAGCGTTACGCCGTTTGTGGGTTTCATAGTTTAACCGTTGAATAGCCTTGCCACGATGGCACGATGGCACGAAGACACAAAAGAAGCTAAATTACCTCTTAGTGCCTTTGT
>DATCJD010000128.1:0-7694 GCA_036507435.1 Bacteroidota bacterium | reverse complement strand
AGGGTTCGTAGATGAGCCGTATGTTTGTCCGCTGTAGGTCCCCGTAGTGAGATAATAATCGGCATTACTGAGATACTCTTGGATGTAATCCGCTGGATTAGCCAGAGAGTCGTCCACGATTACTTCTGTCGAGCCTTGAATATTATCTCCGGGGGTGTCGTCTTCCGCATCCATAATGGTGGCTGAATCTGTGGAGTTTAACACCCCGACACCGGGAAGATCGCCTGAGCCGACAAGGGCTGTCCCGTCAGCATTCCAGTTATGACCGTCGACAGTCGGCTGACCACTCATAGTGAATGTTACGGGTGATGCCCGAATGCCGATAGCGGAACTCACGCCCGGGAAGGGTTTGGTATAGCGGTAGAGCTTGAGGTACATCGTGTAGCTTGTGTCGGTATATCTTCCTTGGGCGGTCAGCCAGACCGTATCGCGAGGGCTTTCGCTGTATTGCGCGCTGGTGATTTGGTATTCGCCGTTGGCAAAGTCAATCACCGCGGTTGTGTCTGGGTCCTCGTTACGGTCGTACCCGCGCAGGGTCGCGTGAACCGCCGTGCGTGCGAGGTTACGGGCGTACATGTACTTGTAGTACGTATAATTGTTCTCAAGCGCGCGCTCTGTCGTGCCCGAAATATTGGAAGCGATTGTCGCCATCGCCATCCCCAACCCCATAACCATAAATAATGCGGCTCGTCCCATAGTGCGTCCTCGTTATTGGAGATTGCCCATATTCCGCGGATAGATCAGTTTTTCCCAGAAGACGGAGATATAGGTCGTTATGTCCGGCAGAATAATCGGCGCGTGGCTCTGTACGCGAAAATACACTTGAATGGCGTGTATTGAATCGCGCGCCGCTCCCGTTACCGGAGCGGTTAAGGTATTAAACGTGCTGTCCAGGTATGTCATGCTGAACTCCGTGACGCCGATGTTGTGTTCCACCGTCACGCCGTTTTCCGTGCGGTAGAGAGTGTGGTCGTCCGGATTCTCAGAGGCAGCATCTTCGGGTCCCAACTCGTAGGTCACCGTACGCATGGTCGCATCGTTCAAAATGTAGTACTTGAAGCGGATCTTGTTCGCCTCCGCCGTATCCACTTTGGTGCCGCTCACGTTAAAACCCATTTTATGAAAATCGAACTCGACTGTTTTGGCAAGCTCGAGAGCGTAGTTTTGGGTCATGTAGTTATATGTGTTGTAGTACATCGTCGAGTTCATGTTGATCTGCACTCGCCCGATGGTAAACATCAGCGAGCCGAAGATGATCGTCGAAGCCATGATATCCATCATTGCACTGGAACCCATATTCTTCTCCTCTGGTTAGAAATAACGCCGGTAAATAGAGATATCCTGCAGGCTGATCCAGATGGTTGAGTCGCTCAAATCAACTGGTAAGTTTGGGTGATAGCAGTCCACATTAACCACCTTGTAATGTGTTCTGTCTGTGATTAACGAGTCTGGATAGGTTTCACGCGCATACGAGACCGTGCTTTTGATGTAAAACCAGCCGAGAATGCTGTCTTTGACGGCGCGGTGATAGTTATGGTAGTCGTCCACGTCGTCAAATCTTGTTTTCGAAAGATAACTCGTGTCAACGTTGCTGTAGCCGAGAATTGTTCCCAGACTGAGAAGATTCAGCGATTCACCTATTCCGTCGGGCCCGAAATTCGCCGAGGTAGTAAATTGACTATCGGCATAAACCAACGTCCCGATTGACGTTTCGTCAAAATCCCGCGCGAGAATTTCATCGAGCAGGGTCTGGGCGATCGAGAGAGCATTGAGCTGTGACTGCGCTTCCAACCCCGTCGCGATAGACGAAATAAACGTGCCGTTGATGCTCAGCGTCAGCATGGCGAGCATTGTCAAAGCCCCTACCACCAACATCGTTTGTCCCACTGGAACTCCTTAACGTGAGTAACTTTACATATATTAAAACTGTACTACAATACTGAAAACACCGGCAAGAGTCAAGTTACGCCGGTCACACTCTGCCGTTCCTTGTTGAATATCACAGTATTACTTGCATCAATTTTGATAAAACCAGCTCTCGGCTTACTGAATTTCAGGAAAACAAACCTCCGACTTCACACCGCGCTTCAGCATAAGACTCTAATAGCTATGAAATGAACGCCGAAAGCGACGGCGTGTGTCAATGTGCGCGTACACACAATCTCTTGCCACTCAGGCAATTCCGCTCTATATTATTCGAGTGAATTCCGCTATTCAGACAACATCTTCCGGGCTTACGTTCAGCCACGGCAACCTGAGCAACGACATTCTGCTTGAGCTGTACGAAGCGCTTCTTCTGCCCCGTTTGATTGAAGAAAAAATGCTTCTCTTGTTACGGCAGGGAAAGCTCAGCAAGTGGTTCTCCGGCATCGGACAGGAAGCGATTGCCGTCGGGTGCACGAAGGCATTGCAACAGTCGGACTATCTTCTTCCATTGCACCGTAATCTCGGCGTGTTCACGTCGCGCAATTTGCCGCTTGAGACACTCTTTGCCCAGTGGGAAGGAAAACGCTCCGGCTATACGAAAGGGCGTGACCGTTCCTTTCACTTTGCCGCGCCGGAACATCGCATCATCGGCATGATCTCTCACCTCGGCGCAATGCTTCCGGTCGCAGACGGCCTTGCGCTTGCAAGCAACCTTGATAACAAGCCCGACATTGCGCTCGTGTTCTCCGGTGACGGGGGGACAAGCGAAGGCGACTTCCACGAAGCGGTCAACGTCGCCGCTGTCTGGAATCTGCCCGTCATCTTTCTCATCGAAAACAACGGCTATGGACTTTCAACACCGACGAATGAGCAATATCGCTGTAAGCAGTTAATTGACAAAGCGCTCGGCTACGGCATCGAGGGAATCCGCATCGACGGTAATAATATTCTGGAGGTGTACGAGACAACACGCCGCATCGCAGAGAACATGCGCCGCGACCGTAAGCCGGTACTCTTGGAAGCAATGACTTTCCGCATGCGCGGGCACGAGGAGGCATCCGGCACAAAGTACGTGCCGCCCGCGCTCTTCGATGAATGGGCGAAAAGAGACCCGGTCAAGAATTACGAGCAGTATCTTCTCGGCATAGGTTTGTTGACGAAAGAACGCGTGGAGGAAATCCGCTCTCAGTTCAAACAACGAATAGAAAACGCGTGGGAGCATACGCAGGCTGAGCCGAACATTGTCGCAAACGTTGATGCTGAACTTACCGATGTGTACGCCCCTCGCACAGTAGAACTTGTTCCACCAAATCAAGAGAAGCAGTCCAAGAAGCGCTTCGTCAACGCGCTCTCCGACGGATTGCGCCAGGCGATGGAACGCGACCCGAAGCTCGTACTGTTGGGACAGGATATTGCCGAATACGGCGGCGTCTTCAAAGTGACGGAAGGCTTCGTGCAACAATTCGGCAAAGAGCGCGTGCGCAATACGCCGTTGTGTGAGTCCGCAATTCTCGGCTCGGCATTAGGGCTTTCCATTTGCGGCAGGGCGTCTATGGTGGAAATGCAATTCGCTGATTTTGTCGCCTGCGGCTACAACCAGATCGTCAATAATCTCTCGAAAACGCACTACCGGTGGGGACACCCCGTGAATGTCACTGTGCGTATGCCGACCGGCGCAGGCGTGGGGGCGGGACCATTCCACTCACAAAGCACTGAGGCGTGGTTCGCGCATGTCCCGGGCTTAAAAGTCGTGTACCCATCGACTCCTTTCGACGCGAAGGGGCTGATAACAGCGAGCCTCAGCGAGCCGAATCCGGTGCTCTTTTTCGAGCATAAATTTCTTTATCGTAGTATTGAAGGATTGGTGCCGGATGAGTATTATACTCTCCCGCTTGGCGTGGCGCGAATCGTGCAGGAAGGCGCCGACGTTACTTTAGTAACGTACGGCTGGGGCGTGCATTGGGCGGTAGATGCGGCGAAAGGATTTCCCGATACGAATATTGAGATTATTGATTTACGAACTCTGTCGCCGTGGGATAAAGAGGCGGTCCTTGCCTCAGTCCGCAAAACCGGCAAATGCCTTGTTGTGCATGAGGATACATTGTTCGGAGGCATCGGCGGCGAAATCGTTGCAACGATATCGGAGGAATGCTTCGCACAATTGGATGCGCCCGTAATGCGCGTTGCGTCGCTCGATACGCCCGTGCCGTTTAATCTTGAGTTAGAAAAACAATTTCTCGCAAAAAGCCGGCTGAAACACAAACTCGAAGAACTCATCGCGTACTAGAAATTGTCTTAACGTAATATTCACAACAATCATATGTCACCCTGAGCGAAGTCTCCCGAAGGGATGCCCTTGGCAGAAGGGTTCACAAATGTATCCATTTCAGGCTTCGACTCCGCTCAGCCTGACTTATTTTTTTTAGATAACCATTATTGCTGAGACGTAGCAAGCTACGTCTCTACAAAGATTCTATGTCCCAAACAATCTACGAACTTCCGACCCCCGCACTATTGCTCGATGCGGATATCCTCGACCATAACATTCGGGCGATGCAGGAAAAAGCGAACAAGCTGAGCGTTTCGTTACGCCCGCATATCAAGACGCACAAGTGCCTCGAAATCGCCAAGAAACAAAAAGACGCCGGCGCGAAGGGTATCACCGTTTCGACATTTTACGAAGCGGAGCAATTTGCTAAAGCCGGCTATACCGATATCACGTGGGCGTTCCCGATACCGCCTGTGTATATCGCCCCCGCTCTCGACTTCAACGAGAAGGTAACTCTACGCGTGGTCGTCGATAGTATGGAAGCGGCGAACCTCCTCGAAAAAACCGCGCGCGACAAAGGAAAGAAAATTCACGTGTGGCTGAAAGTTGACTGTGGGTACCACCGCGCGGGCGTGGACCCGAAATCCCCGCTTGCAGAAGACCTCGTCAAAACATTGTCGAAAGCGGAGAGCCTGCACTTCGACGGCATCCTGTCGCATTCGGGACACGCCTACCACGGGAAAAACCGAACTGAAATTCTCAAGGCGGCTGAAGAGGAACGGGACGTGATGATGGATTTTGCCGACCGTATGCGGAAAAAACGATACGATGTTCTCGCCGTGAGCATCGGCTCCACGCCGGCAATGGCGGTGATCCAGAACTTGAGCGGCATCAAAGAAATTCGCCCCGGCAATTATGCGTTCTACGATTACACACAGGCGATGATCGGCGCGTGCGGCGTCGGCGACTGCGCGCTGACAGTCCTCTCGTCGGTCATTTCGCACCAGCCGGGTGCATCGCACTTCCTCACCGACGCGGGAGCGCTGGCGCTTTCTAAGGATATGGGGCCCACGCACGTCAGCAACGACATGGACATGGGCATTCTCTACGATGACTATGAGCGCAAACGCCTGCAACCGCACGTCCACTTGCGGACACTCTCGCAGGAGCACGGAAAGGTCATTGCCAATTCACCCAATATGATCGAGGGGAAATATAAAGTAGGCGACAAAGTCAGAATTCTCGAGCACCACTCGTGCCTCACCGCCGCGCAGTTCGACGAGTACTACGTTGTGAAGGAAGACCGGGTGGTTGACCGGTGGAAAATATTGAGAGGAAGAAGCTGATGCGAGTGCGGATTAAAGTTTGATAACCAGCAATGCCTACTAAAAAAGCATCAAAGAAAAAATATACCCACTTCCACAAAGACGGAAGTGTTTGGGCGAAAGGGTTTATGGGCGGCGGGAAGATGGACGGGTATTGGGTATGGTTTCGAAATGACGGCACAAAGATGCGTTCTGGTTACTTTGAGAAAGGTAAACAAGTGGGCAAGTGGACAACATATGATAAAAAGGGCAAAGTCTATAAAGTAACCCGGATGAAGTGAGCGGGGAGCTAAAACAACATCTCCGCGAGACGTTTTTTCGATGCGCCCAACGTCAACAGGGAGCGCACCAGAAGGTCTAGAGAAACCGATGGGTCGCCTGATTCCATTTTCGCGACTCTTGATTGGCTTGATTTCAAACGGCGGGCAAGTTCGTGCTGGGTCAGTTTTTTCTGCCGCCGGTATTGTTGGAGATTCTTGCTCAAGGCAAGCTTGAGTTCAACGTAAGCCGCTTCTTCGGGTGAAAGGTTCAGGAATTCTTGGACTGTACCCACTTTCCAGCCTTTCTCGCCGAGTCGTTTCTTCTTTGTAGTTTTCATTGCATCCTCCGTTAGGTATTGTATAATCGAATACGCCGTTTACAGTTTTCAATCACTTCTTTTGGTGTTTTTCGGGTTCTCTTTTCGAAAACTTCGAGTATCATAATTGCATCAGCATCAATCCGATAAACTATACGCCATGTCTTTTGTTCATCATCAATGCGAAGTTCGTGGCATCTTACACCGATTGACGGCATAGGTCGTGAGTACGGCAACGAGAGCTTCTCGCCAATTTGCAAGCGGCGCAACAAGTAGCCCGCTTCGACTCTCGCCCGGCTCGAAAACGGCGGTGTTTTTATTTCACCTTGCAATCAGACCAACGGCTTATTGTTCTTCATGCAAATATAAGATATGTCTATTTTGACATAAAGTCAAATTTACCTTTAATGGTAACTATGTTCTTTTCGATGAACATTGTTGACATTCCTCCAATCACTTGTTATTTTGCCTGCTAGGTTGGTTTCCTAATTCCTAACACCTACTACCTATGGTTTCTCTTCCTAATAGCATCATCCTCATCACCGGTGCAAGCGCGGGCATCGGCCGCGCGTGCGCAGAGGCGTTCGCCCAGGCAGGCGCAAGGCTTGTGCTGTTCGCACGGCGCAAAGACCGTTTGCAGGAGCTATCCTCCGAACTCAAGCAAAAGCACGGCACTGTGTCTTACATTGTCGAGTTGGATGTGCGGGACCGGAAAGCCGTTCAGCAGGTCTTCAATAAATTACCTGACGAGTGGCAGAATGTTGATGTGTTAGTGAATAACGCAGGGCTGAGCCGCGGGCTGGATAAACTACAGGACGGCTCCATTGATGATTGGGAAGAGATGATTGACACGAACATCAAAGGCTTGCTCTATATTACGCGGGCGGTATTGCCGGGGATGGTCGAACGCAACAGCGGTACCGTCATCAACATCGGCTCGATTGCCGGGCATGAGTTGTATCCGAAGGGCAATGTTTACGCCGCCACCAAGCACGCGGTGGACGCTCTTACACGGGGCTTGCGGCTCGATTTGGTCGAAACGTCGGTGAGAGTCTGCACAGTCGACCCGGGGCTGGTGGAAACGGAGTTCAGTATGGTGCGCTTCCGCGGGGATGCCGAGCGCGCGAAGAAAACGTATCTGGGGCTCCAACCGCTCAAGCCGCAGGATGTTGCCGATGCTGTGCTATACTGCGCTACACGTCCGCCGCATGTGCAGATTTCCGAAATGATCCTGCTTCCCGTCCACCAAGGCTCGCCGATGCTCGTGCATAGGAAAACATAATCAGTAGGGACGCACGGCCGTGCGTCCCTACTATCACAACGATTTTATCACCCGCACAACTTTCCAGACAAACGACACGTCTTTTTTCCGCACCACCATCGGCTCGTACTCCGGGTTGAGCGGCACGAGCTGGATGAACTCCGCTTCGATCTTTACCCGCTTCACGGTGTCTTCCTCGTTCACCCGCACCACGCTGATATCGCCGCTGCGCGCTTCCTGTTTGGGGCTCACCACGATCACGTCGCCATCCTCGATGCGCGGCGCCATGCTGTTGCCCTTCACCACGAGGGCGAAGGCGTTCGTGTCGTTCACATT
>DATCJD010000127.1:0-2738 GCA_036507435.1 Bacteroidota bacterium | reverse complement strand
GCGGCGTATGAAAAAACGCTGGAATTAGACTTTAAGGGAACGGATTTCCTTTACATAGACAGACTCGGTTTACTATATATTAAATATATTAATGAGGATCCATCCTATAAAGCAAAAGCTGTAGCTTTGTATCAGCGAGTTATTGATGAACGAAAGTCTCCTTTCGATCAAATAACTGTTGGTATGGGTCAGAACGAAGTACTAACCCTGATAGGCAAACCCAATTCTACTGGTGAGACCGTATACGAGAAATTCAAGGCAATTCAATGGTTTTATGAACAAGAGAAAGCATTACTGTACTTTGTTGATGGAAAACTAAAAGCTTGGGATAGACAAACGTCTTCAGATACCCAATCTGCACTAGCAAGACTAAAGAATCTAATTAGCGATCCGAAAGAATTAGTCGAAATTGAAGAAAAACGGTTATCGAGCGATCCAGAAAATATTGAGTTGATCTGGGGCGCCGCCCGCGCGAACATGATGGCGGAACAATTTGCCGGGGCGGAGCGGCACTTGCGCAAACTGACCCAGAAAGCCGCCGATAACGCGACCTACTGGAATGAACTCGCCAAAGCCCAGCAACGCCAGCGCAAATTTAAGGAAGCGATTGACTCCTACGACCGCGCGCTGAAACTGAACGCTTCGCTGAAGGAAAATTTTCTGAACATCAGCGTCTGCTATCGTGAAATGAAAAACTACGACCAGGCGCGAAGCTATACGCAGCGCGCGGCTACCAGCGACAAAGGCTGGGGCAGGCCGTATATCGAGTTGGGCGAAATATACAAGTCGTCGGTGGAAGACTGCGTGATGAATTCCAAAGCCGGCGATTGGTCGAAACTCGACATCAACGATAAACTCGTCTACAGACTTGCGCAAGAAGCGTACGCACGAGCCAAATCGGTCGAGCCGGGCATTGCCAACGAAGCCAACCAATTGAGCAATGCGTTAGGTACCCTTGTTCCTTCGAGGGAAGACTACTTCTTCAATAAAAACCGTATTCAAAATAACAAAATGGCAATTGAAGGCTCATGCTACACTTGGATCAAAGAGGCGATCACCGTTCCGTCGCTTTGATCAATCAGAATGATTGCTCTCGCCAGCGACCACGCAGGATATGACTACAAGGAGCGCATCAAAACGCTCCTTGACGAGTTGAAACACCCCTATAAGGATTTCGGGACGGAGTCGAAGGATTCCACCGATTATCCGGATTGGGCGCACCATGCGGCGGCTTCTGTTTCAAGCGGCGAGTGCGACCGCGGAATTCTCGTCTGCGGAACTGGTATCGGGATGTCCATTGTCGCCAACAAGCATAAAGGGGTACGTGCCGCAGTGTGCGAGTCTGTAACTGCCGCGCGTTTATCTCGCCAGCATAACAATGCGAACATTCTCGCCATCGGTGAGCGCATTACCGGGTGGGAATCGGCAGTCGATATTATCAAGACGTTCCTTGCTACGCAGTACGAAGGCGGGCGGCACGAACGGCGAATTGAAAAAATCCACCGCTTAACAAACTTGTAAAACGATGCGCCCTCTCGACCCCGAACAGCAATACCGCGAAGTGATTCAACGCCTGAGCGCTGAAGAACGCTTGCGTATTGTGTTTGAACTCCACGAGATGGGACGCGAGTTGGTCCGGGCTGGTATCAGATCACTACACCCAACGTGGGACGAGAAATCTGTAGAGGCGGAAATGAAAGAACGGCTCTATCTCTATGCAGATACAAGAAGAGATTCTGCTTCTCACAGTCGACCGACTTGACGCTCTCAAGATCCCTTATTATATCACCGGCTCTGTTGCGGTCAGTGTTTACGGGAAACCTCGATTTACACACGACGTCGACGTCGTGATTACCCTTCTGCCTGTCTCCCTTTCCTCCCTCGTCGAAGCCTTTCAAAAAGATTTTTATGTGAGCATGGAAGGCTTACAGGACGCTCTCAACCGGCATTCGATGGCAAATCTTATCCATCATGCCAGCGGAATGAAAATCGACCTCTGGATGTATAACGAGCACAGTGACTTTGCACAGAGCCAATTCAAGCGCAGGGCGCTCACACGTGTCTTCGGCCGTGATATCTATTTCATTTCCCCGGAAGATTTGATACTGCAAAAACTTCTTTGGCACCAAGAAACACAATCCGACCGCGATTGGAGCGACGTTGCCGGTATATGGGAATTCATGCATGACACACTTGATAAAGGCTACATCGTCCACTGGGTGCATCGCTTGATGTTAACGCAATCCTTTCAGAAATTATCCGTTACGTAAACGTGGGACAATCACATGACACCTCTCGAACAACACGACATCGACGTCTACTCCGCCATCCGGCACGAAATCGAGCGACAGCATAGCAAGCTCGAACTGATCGCTTCGGAAAATTTCGTCAGCCTCGCCGTCCTTGAGGCGCTGGGCACGCCACTCACGAACAAATATGCCGAAGGCTATCCCGGCAAGCGATATTACGGCGGGTGCGAATACGTGGACGTGGTGGAAAACCTCGCCCGCGACCGCGCGAAGCAGGTATTCGGCGCGGAGTATGCGAACGTCCAGCCGCATTCCGGCTCGCAGGCGAATATGGCTGTGTACTTTTCATTTTTGAAGCCGGGCGACACGGTGTTGGGCATGGACCTTTCGCACGGGGGACACCTCACACACGGCTCGCCTGTGAATTTTTCCGGACAACTGTACAAGTTCACGGCATACGGCGTTTCAAAAGAGACGGGCGTCATTGAC
>DATCJD010000126.1:0-4436 GCA_036507435.1 Bacteroidota bacterium | reverse complement strand
GTGCAAAAATGTTACTTACTGCTATCAGGAACAATAAGAATAAAATATAGAACCTCATACATGCTCCTTCATTGGTAACGTTTTACATTCCCCTGTAGAAAAAAATCTCAATCCGTTACTCCTCCGCTTCCGCGCTTTGCTGAAGTTCCACTTTCTTCACGCGGACCCTTTCAACCGTGTTGCTGGCGACTTCTTCCACGACAAACTCCGCTCCGTTGACGTTAAGCGTTTCGCCTTTCTTGGGGATATATCCCAACTGCTCGATAATAAACGCGCCGATGGAAAGGATGTCCTTGGCTGAAAGCTCCCGGTTCAACAACCGTTCGACGTCGTTCGTCGTAATGCTCGCATCGACGATGTACTCGTTCTCGTTCACTTTGATGACTTCCGGCGCCTCGCGGTCGAATTCATCCTGAATCGTCCCAACTAATTCCTCTAAAATATTTTCCAGCGTAATCAGTCCCGCCGTGCCGCCGTACTCGTCGCCGAGGATGACCATGTGCGTATTCTTCTGGAGCATCATTTCGAGCGCGCGCTCCAGGCTCACGGTCTCCGGCAGGAACGCTCCGTCCCTCAGCACGGATTCAATGGAGAAATTCGCCTGCAGGTGGCGGTCGTGCTTAAAAATATCCTTCGTATGCACGATGCCGATGATGTTATCAATGGACTCGCGGAACACCGGGTAGCGCGAAAATTTATTACTGCGCATCACCTGTACGTTTTCTGCGACCGGAGCAGAAATCGGCAAGGCGATTATATCGCGGCGCGCAACCATCGAGTGGCGCGCCTGCTTGCGGCGGAAATCCATCGCGTTCAGCACCAGCGCCTTGCTGACCGCCGACGCTTCCTTATCCTGCGCGAGCAACAGCCGTAGCTCTTCCTGCGAATGCGCGAGCTCGGATTCACTGACCGCAGAAATTCCAACCGAGCGCAGGATGGCGTTGGCGATAGAATTCAATGCCCAGATGATCGGCTTAAAAACGATGTAGAAGAGCTTAAGAGGATAACTGATCGCAAGCGTCGTGACTAACGCTTTTTGAATGGCGAGCGACTTCGGGGCTAGCTCGCCGATGACGATATGCAAAAATGTAATAATCGAAAATGCTACGCCGAACGACACGGCTTGCACTATTTGCGGGTTTTCGATGCCAAGGTCTAACAACGGCTGTTTGAGCGCCTCGGCTACAAACGGCTCACCCACCCACCCTAGGGCGAGGCTTGCCATCGTGATGCCGAGCTGGGTTGCCGAGAGATACGCATCCAGATGTTTGACAATATCTTTCGCTATTCGTGCGCTCCGGTTGCCCTTTGCCACGAGCGGCTCGATTTGCGTCGCGCGCACTTTGACAATGGCGAATTCCGCCGCAACGAAAAAGCCGTTCAGCAAGACGAAAAACAGGACGAGCAATATTTCAAAAATGGTATTCCACATGTTCATGTTCCGCCACTAAGGCATGGAGACACAAAGACAGACGTAAAGTAAATTTTTTTTATTCAGTTTATTTGTGTCTTGGTGCTCTCGTGGTATAGGTTGCCGTATTCAATATATCCCTAAATCGAGTCGCCTTCAAGAAAAGCCTTTTTATACCCTGGAAAGGCTTGAAATCCTGCCATTTATTAAGCATACTATAATTCTATGACGCTTTCCCATTCACAACATAAAATCCTTCGTACGGTTATCGGCGTCGCGTTTCTCGCCGTAGTACTCTTCCTGTTCTTAAAGAGCGGACTGCGTGAAGAAATGTCCGTCGAGCGCCTCCACGAGTTAGGCGCGAACCCCTGGACGCCTGTGTTGATTATTGTCGCTATGACGGGCGCGTGGGCGTACGCACTTCCGGCGTCCGTCTTCTTCTTTATCACCCCGCTCTTGTTTCCCCCGTTGGCGGCAACCGCCGTCATCTGCGCGGGAAGCGCCGCGGGCACGACGATGGGCTATGTCGCCGCGCGGTACATCGGCGGTCCTTGGGTAGAGCGGTTTCGAGACCACCGGGTAACGAGATTCATCGAGCAACACGCGACGTTCCCGAGCATCTTCGCCATCCGAATTTTCCCCAGTTCTCCGCATGGGTTCCTCAATTACGGCGCCGGGCTGATGAAAATCCCGCTCTTTAAATTCCTCGTCGCAACACTGCTCGCCATCGGCATCAAAGCCTATCTCTACTCTGTGGCGATTTCCAATAGCGTCGGGGCTACCAGCATTCTGGACGCGCTCAACTGGCAGACGGTAACCGCCACAATGCTTCTTTCGGCGCTCGGGATCGCGGGGCACTTCTGGCAAAAACGATGGGGACTACAGAAAGAAGAGTAACAAGAAGGGTAGATTACTTCCGGAGTTGTTCGGAAATCCAAGAAAGATACGATTCGAGCTTGCCGAGGATACTGATATAGCCTTTCGCCCATTCCGCGGGGGTTGTCGGCATGGGCTTGCCGAGAGTTTCCTGAAACACCTTCGAGACTGCCATCGCTAATTTCTGCTTCCCCTCCTCCAGAGCGGCTTCCACGTCTGGAGAGTAGTACGTCTTTAAGTTGTAAATATCCTGCCGCACACGCGTTTCCGGCGCTTGTTTGGTGTAAAATGCCGCGGCGTTCTTACTTCCTCCCGACTTTTCATAAACGACCAAATTCCACCGCTCCATAATCTCACGAAAATCTTTCTCGTTTTGGCAAAAATCGATCAGCAAATGTTCCGTGACTTGCTCGGTTGACAGGCTGTGATGAAACAGCGGCTCTCCGCCGACGAACTGCGAGAGCAGGTTGTTGTCGGTCAGTCTCCCGAGCACGCGTAAGACGGCAAGGAACGTTTCCTGCTCGACGCTTTGTGCGTTCGCGTCGGCTTGTTGTTTGCGCTCAAGCAATTTCATTTTCAGCGCAAGCTCTGCGTCCACTTTGCCCAGCACGGGTTTGTCTTTCGCCGCCGGCTCTTCTGTTTTTCCGATGCGGCTTTTCACGTCGAACAACGGCGCGCGCTTATCCCATTCCAGGTCGTCAAAATTCCGAACGGCTTTCGGCAACGGCGCCATGCCGTCCGATTGCGCCTGCAGGAGCATCAACAGTTTCGTGAAGAGCCGCTCTTTATACACCGACTGAAAGTGCATCGTGTCTGCGAGGATATACAGGTCCTCCCCCGTGCAGGAAAACACCGTGTTGAGCAATGAAGCGATTTTCTGCTCGCCGACTTTCCGGTCGTCCAGCTGGCGCACCGTGTAGTCCACGCCCGCCATTGTGGTATCGAAAATGATCGCTTTTTTTCTTCTGCCCCGGAATGTCTGCGGCGTTCCGACCTCGACGTTCTTGATTCCCTCCATACGCAGAAGCTGTTTGATGTACAGCGTCGGTCCGGGAAACGGAGTAATAACGCCGATATCCAGCGCGGAGCGTCCCGGCTCCATGAGCGCGTGTTTCACGCACTCGATTGTTTTTTGTGCTTGAATGTTATTGAAAGGAAGAATTTTCTTTCGCCCGGCGTACTGCTGGCACTGCGCTTTAAGAAGCGACGTATCGAAGAAATATATTTTGCCTTTGGCGTTGGGCGAGGCGAAGACATTCAACTTGTCGTCGAATAAGATTGAGCCGACAAACAGCGAGAGTTTCGGCGTGACGGCAAACTGCGACGAGAGAAACACCGACCACCGGCTGTTGTGCTGAGACCAATCAAACAGTTTATGAAGTTCCTCGGTCTGCGCGGCGTACATAAAGATATCCCGCTGGAGCCACGCTTGCGCAAGCTCCGTGTTTGACGCAGACTCCGGGTCCATCTGAAACGGGTCGCCCACGACGACCAATTTATCTTTCGCGTGCGCCGCCAGCGCGGCGAGGCTTGGCAGGTTGATCACTTCGGCGTCGTCCACCATCACGAGGTCGAACGGCGTCTCCCGCACACGCACGTCGGCGAGCGCGGTGGAAAGCGTAGTGCCGATGAAATTCTTCGCGGCGAGCAGTTTGCTCTCGTTCACCAGTCCCGATTCTTCAACCGCCTTGCGCAGAGTCATCAGCCCGCCCAACTCGTCAATGCGCTTCACGGTCGCCTGAAAATCCTTCAGTTCTTCTCCTCGTACGGGAGCCTGCGCCTCAAGCTTCAATACCTCGTTCGAGAGCGTTCCCGACATTGTTTGAAGCCGTTTTTGCGCCGCCTGTTTATCCGTGACGAGCTTTTGGGAGGCGGCGAGAGCGTCCTTATAGTTCGATTTCATTTTTTCGAACATGGACGCGGCTTCAAGTTTTTTTATGGATTCGCGCGCGGCGGTCAGTTCTTGCGACACGCGGTCGAATTTCTGCTTGCTTTCCACAATGCGCGTCCGGAGGTCGTTGAGCTTGAACGTGTAGTCTTCGTGGAATGCCTGCTTTACACGCACGCGCCAGTATTGCTCCAACAATTGGAACCGTTCTTTGAACAGCTGTTTCTTTTCTTCATCTACATGATGTTCGAACGAAAGCTT
>DATCJD010000125.1:0-7194 GCA_036507435.1 Bacteroidota bacterium | reverse complement strand
TTGCCAAGGGCATCCCCTTGGGATCTGTCTGTCATTTTCCACTTATCGATTCAAAATCAACTTGTCGATATCGCCGAACGTCTCGTACGAAGACGTGATAACCTGTTCCCCCGGTTCAATCCCCTCCAACACTTCGAACATCTGGGGATTTTGTCGTCCGAGTTTAATCGTACGCTTCACCGCGAAATCGCCGGACGGGTCAACCACATACACCCATTGTCCGCCGGTACGCTGGTAAAATCCGCCGCGCGCGAGCAACGTCGCTTCCGAGAGGTCGCCTAATTCCAGACGAATCTGCAACGTCTGTCCCCGCCGCACGCCCGGGGGCGTTTTGCCGGTGAACAGCATATCGACTTCAAAACGTCCTTCCCGTACTTCAGGAAATACTTTATTGATCTCAAGCCGGTACGTCTGCCCTCCAAGGTCGAATTCACCCGTCTGCCCGATATTGATACGCGCAATATAGAATTCATCAATCGCTGCGCGCACTTTGAAGTTCTCCAGCACGTCAATTTGCCCAAGCCGTTGGCCCGGCGATTTCGACTGCCCGATTTCTGCGTTGAGCGACGTCAATTGCCCGCCGATGGGCGCGCGCACGGTAAGATTGTCAACGCTGTTCTGCACCATCCGGAGGTTTAACTCCAGTCGGCTTATGGATGACTCAAGCTGGACAAGTTGGCTGACGCGCAGGATGGAATCCTGTTTAGCATTTTCCCGCGCTAACATCAGCCGCTGCTGCCACCGGTCATATTCGCTCTTACTCCGGTTAAATTCTTCCGGCGAAATTAGGTTCTTCCCGAACAGGGCTGAATCACGCGTGAACGCGAGTATCGCCTGTGAAGCCTGGCTCTCAACGTCCGCAAGACTGCCTTTCACGGCAATGGTGTTCTGCTCGATGGCAAGCCGGCGGTTCTGCGCGTTATTGATCTGCTCGTACGTCAGCGCTTCGCGGTACATCACATCGAGCTGGAGATTGGTGTTCGCAAGGCGGAGGATCGGGTCGCCTTTCTTTACCATCGTGCCGGCGTCGGAAAAAATGCGCTCAACGCGCCCGCCTTCGACAACATCGAGGTAAAACGTTTCAATCGGCTGAATCGCGCCGTTAACCGGGATAAACTCCTGGAAGGGTCCCCTCGACACTGCAGAAATCGTAATGCGTTCCGCTTCGACGTTCAAACGGCTACTGCTATCCCCGAAAATAAAGCTGTACAAGATGAAAGACGCGAAAAGCGCTCCGCCGGCAATAAGTGCAATTTTTTTCGGCGGCCATTTCGGCTTCTCGATCTTTCTATCCATGCCGCTCTGGGGGTTCGACTTTTTTACGTCCTGAGCCGTAGTATCCATTAGACCTCTTGAAACCTCAATAAGATGAGCATGGTTTACAGGTTATTTGGATTACAGCAAATACAATACCATTGTATATTGTCCCTTTACCTTAGAAAAACGAGATATTAATTGGTAAAGGTGTCCGTTTTCGTTACATTAACTGTCCGGAAACGGACACCAAGCAAAGACAAAAATTTCCGAAATATTCGGTTATTCAGGAAATTTTTCTCGGCATACTCTTGGAAACACACTTTACCATATGACAACTATGAAACCGTTAGGAAACATACTCGTCGTTGATGACGATGAAGACGTGCTCGTCGCGGCAAATATGTTCTTGAAGCGACACGCCGACCTTGTGCAAATTGAAACAGCCCCGCAAGCGCTTCCGGCATTGTTAGCGAACGAATCCTTCGACCTTATTCTGCTCGATATGAATTTCGCACAGGATGTCAGCAGTGGGAAGGAAGGATTCTACTGGCTGAAAAAAATATTAGAACTCGACCCCTCCACCGTGGTCGTCCTGATTACCGCGTACGGCGACGTTGAAATGGCGGTGCGAGCTATTAAAGAGGGGGCGACGGATTTCGTGATGAAGCCGTGGCAGAATGAAAAACTCCTCGCCACGCTCTCCGCCGCGATCACCATTCGGCGGTCGCGGCGGCAGGTGGACCGGCTCCGCTCTCAACAACAACAACTCAGCGCGGATTTAGACCGCAGGTTTCAGGGTTTCATCGGCAACAGCGCGGCGATGCGGCAAGTCTTCGCGACCATCGAAAAAGTCGCAAAGACCGACGCGAACGTGCTGATACTCGGCGAAAACGGAACGGGCAAAGAATTGGTTGCGCGTGAAATTCACCGCCAGTCGTTGCGTACTGCCGAGGTCTTCCTCAGCGTGGATATGGGTTCGCTGAGCGAAAGCTTATTCGAAAGTGAACTCTTCGGGCACGTCAAAGGCGCGTTCACCGATGCGCGGGAAGACCGGGCGGGCAGATTCGAGCTTGCTTCGGGCGGCACATTATTTCTTGATGAGATTGGCAACCTGCCGCTCGCCCTCCAGGTGAAACTCCTGACCGCGCTGCAAAACCGGGATGTGACCCGTGTGGGCTCCAGCAAGCCCCGTCCGGTGGATATCCGGCTTATCTGCGCGAGCAATATGCCGTTGCGCGACCTCGCCGGACAAAAACAATTCCGCCAGGACTTACTCTACCGTATCAATACGGTTGAAATATCCCTGCCGCCCCTGCGTGAGCGAATCGAGGATATCCCCTTGCTCCTCGAACATTTTCTTCTTGTCTATTCTAAGCGGTATCACAAACAACTTCCACGGATAACACCGTCTACCGTCAAGAGGCTGGAATCATACGACTGGCCCGGCAATGTCCGTGAACTTCAGCATGCCGTTGAACGCGCGGTCATTATGCGGGAATCCGATAAGCTTCAGCCGTCTGACTTTTTTCTCTCTCCCGCTGAATCATACACCGCCGCGCCTACAAATCCCATTGGTGATGCAGGATTTAACCTTGAGGAAATCGAAAAGAGCACAATCAACAGAGTCTTGAATAAACACGGCGGCAATATTAGTCAGGCGGCTAAGGAATTGGGCATTACGCGAGCCGCACTCTACAGAAGACTCCAAAAACATGGCTTATAGGCATTTTCGGGTCGGTGTTCTTGTTCGCATCGTTGCGCTCTGTGGAACGCTGGTGCTTTTCTTGTACCTGCTCCAACAAACCGAATTCTACGCAACTGCGGCAGTCGCGGGAATTGTCGCATTCGCACTGATTGTTAACCTGATACTCTATGTTGAAAAAACCAACCGTGACCTTTCGCGGTTTCTGGCAGCGGTACGTTATGGAGATTTTTCCCAAACATTTTCCGCCAGCGGCAGGGGAACGGCGTTCGATGATCTGCGCCAGTCGTTTGCAGACGTCATGAATGAACTGCGCAAGACACGCACACAATCAGAGGAACAGTACCAATATCTCCAGACAGTCGTTCAGCATATCGGCATCGGCTTGGTTGCATTCACACAGAACGGCGACGTCGGGCTGGTGAACGCGGCGGCGAAGCGGCTGTTTCAGGTTAACCACCTGAATACGATCCATTCGCTGGAAAGCGTGAGTCCTTCGCTTGTCGATAACCTGCTTCGTCTAAAGTCCGGAGAAAAAAAGCTCCTCCGCGTAGAACTTGGCAACGAGCCGGTACAGTTATCCATTTACGCAACGGAGTTCCGCCTGCGTGAACAGCACTATACACTCGTCTCCATCCAAAACATCCGCAGTGAGTTGGAAGAAAAAGAGATGGAGGCTTGGCAGAAACTCATCCGCGTGCTGACGCACGAAATCATGAATTCCATTACGCCGATTTCCTCGCTCGCCTCTACCGCGCACGAAATGCTTCAGCGTGACGACACGAGCAGCGCGGTAAGCGCCGACACACTGGACGACGTGCGGGACGCCGTGCAAACCATCGAAAAGCGGAGCGAAGGGCTGTTGCATTTTGTCGACGCGTACCGAAACCTCACACGTATCCCCCGCCCGAATTTTAAAATTTTTCGCGTCGCAACTATGTTTGCGCAGGCTGAGTTACTGCTCCGCGTACAGGTGCAGAACAAATCCATCCTCTTCAGCGCGTCGGTTGAACCGGAGTCACTCGAACTTACCGCCGACCCGGAATTGATCGAGCAGGTGCTCATCAATCTTCTGCTCAATGCCATTCATGCCGTGCAAGAGCAACCGGAACCGCAAGTGCGCCTGCAGGCGCGGCTGGACGCGCGCGGTAAAGTCGTCGTTGAGGTATGGGATAACGGTCCCGGCATTACCGAAGAGGCACAGGATAAAATTTTTATCCCGTTCTACACAACGAAGGAAAACGGCAGTGGGATCGGTTTGAGCCTCTCGAAAGAAATCATGCGACTGCACCGCGGGAACATCCGTGTACATGCCAAGCCCGGCTCGGGAACGTCCTTCCTGTTGAGCTTTTAATGAAACAGTAACAAGTGTTCTCCCATTCTGACTCTCCGCGCAGACGCTCGTCAGAGTTTGACTAAGTCAGTTAACTTTCGCGTTAAGAAGATTAGAACCCTTCTCAAAAATTAAATTTTTCTAATCCGACGGCGTCTCGCCGAGGATGTTGGTTTTAATAAACGCTCGGCGGGGACGCCTTCGCATTAGGTTGGTTTTTTGAGACTGCTTCTAATAAGAGATTCCTGAATAATTATTTACGTACTGGTAGCCGCAACCTTTAGGTTGCGTTTTTCGAATAAATTCGCAGGCTGTCCCGCCAATATGCGACGGGATGCAAGAAACGCAAAGCCTGCGGCTACTAAATTATTTAGGATTATTCAGAAGTCTCTTCATCGTTGTTTTTTTCGTTCGCGTAATGCTTTTGTCTCTTAGTACAGTCTTTATATAAGAGGACGTATGCCTGTACACGATTCTGAAAAAGGCAGAATTGAAAAAAACTGTTGCGTTGGTGGGTTGAAACGCGCCCACATCTGCATTGCTTTTATTATGAACAGCAAGTATATTGGGATTGCCTTCCGATCTATTACAGTGGACTTGCGTCATAAGCCACCAATCATGTCGCTGGAATTTTTACTACGGGGAACGTTGTAATGGCCGTTTTTAAAATTAGGACTGTCGCAGAAGCAGATAAGGAAGCCCGCCGCCAGACGTACATCATTATCACCCTCTCTGCGATTTGCCTGTTCGGATTCTCGTATGTCATCTATGATTATCTCCAGATTTCCAAACGCATTGCCCTGCCGGAACAACTCTCGCAAGTGGACGCCGTCATCCGGCAGTTGGAAACTCGAGGTCTCGTC
Source organism: Bacteroidota bacterium (assembly GCA_036507435.1). GTDB lineage: Bacteria > Bacteroidota > Ignavibacteria > UBA10030 > UBA10030 > JAKEEG01. The sequence goes on along the minus strand of DATCJD010000125.1, from coordinate 2,039 downwards.
GTCTCTCTCAGCATTCCCGATGCAAAGCTTGTCGTTTCTGACCAAGAATGGGGCGACCTTTCCTACGAGGAAAAAGTCGGGCTGATCACACAGCTGGGGCGTTACTGCGCCGATAAAAATAAATCCGACCTTTGGACCCTTACCGTCATAGGCAATAGTTCGACCGCTAAGTTAGGTGAATTAGGGCTTGTGGGTCTTATCGTCAATTAACGCGTACTCCTATGGGACAACAACAACTCATTGTCATCGTCTTGGGCACACTCGTCGTCGGGCTGGCGATCTATACCGGCGTCCTGCTGGTGCAATCCAACAGTCAATCGAATGATGAAGAACTCATCAAACAGCAATTGAACATCATCGTCAGTGAAGCGGTAAAATATTCCGCAAAAATAAAATCCCTCGGCGGCGGAGAGGGAAGCTTCGAGGGGTTCAAGCCTCAGAATAATCATCTGACAACAAACCAGGTACGTATCGTAGCATCCTTTACCAGTTCGACGATGATCTTTCAAGGGTTCGGCACCGTCATGGGCTTGAACGGCGAAACTCCCGTGAACCTCGTCGGTGTATACGATGGAGCCGCCGGACGCTGGCAGACACTTACACGGGTAAATTAATTTCGGTATTGCTGTCGCTCAACGAATCGCAGGTTAACAACTGCCCCCTCTTCAACGTCCCCGTTTGCTCGGCAACCAATCCGAATTCTCTTCGTCTAACTATACATCCATAAATATAGTATCTAGGGCGGTTGTTTTTTGTCCGCAACTTCATTACTATAATAATTCCTAAAGAATTAAAACCCGAGTTCCTTAGAAGGACAATTGCTACTTACACTACATATACAGGAGGACGTTCGATGAAAAAACTTTGTGCAAGCTTGCTCATGGTGGCTGTCATGTTCGTCGTTCCGGCGTCGGCGCAAATGTCGCCTGCCGACTTCGATACCGCAGCGGTGAGCAAGATCAAAGATGAAGGCATGAACCGCTCGCAGGTGATGGAAACGCTGAGCTGGCTCACCGACGTGTACGGACCGCGCCTGACTAATTCGCCCGAATACAAGCAAGCCGCGGACTGGGCCGCAGGAAAATTGAGAGAGTGGGGATTACAACATGTGTACTACGATAACTGGGGGCCGTTCGGCCGCGGTTGGACTTTGAAAAAATTCTCGGTGAACGTATCCGGCGTGCGGTCGTTCCCGCTCATCGCCTATCCAAAAGCGTGGTCGACCGGTTTGAGGGGCGCGGTCTCAGGTGATGTTGTCTATCTGGAAGCAGAAACGGAAGATGAACTGCAAAAGTACAAAGGGAAATTAAAAGGAAAATTTGTTCTTCTCGGCAACCCGCGCGAGGTCAATGCACATTTCGAGCCGCAAGCCGTGCGCCTTGTCGATTCCGTCCTTCTGCAAATGGCGAACGCGGATATTCAACGACAGGGCGGCGGTCAGCGTTTCGGCAATGCGGCTATGATGCGCATGCCTCCCGCACAGCGTGATTCCGCTCTGCGAGCAACGATACTCCAAATGAACCCTAACGCAAAAGAAGCGGACGTCCAGAATTTCATACGAATAATGGCGGCGCAGGCTATGGGGCCGGTTAAGTTAGAATTTGTCCAACGCGAAGGCGCCGTTGCCGCGCTCGACGCGGGTCGCGGCGACGGGGGCACCATTTTCGTCCAGCAGGCGACCGTCCCGTACCCGCAAAGCACGTCACCAAACGAACGCGTCAGCGTGTATCACGAGAAGGCCCCCAAGATTATTCCGCAGGTCTCCCTCGCGGCGGAGCAATATAACCGCATGGTGCGAATGATTCAGAAGGGCCAAAAGGTGAAACTCGAAATGGAGCTTGACGTGGAATTCACCAAAGCCGACTCAGGCTTTAACGTCATTGCGGAAATTCCGGGCACAGACTTGAAAGATGAAATCGTGATGGTCGGCGCGCATTTCGACTCGTGGCAAGCCGGCACCGGCGCGACGGATAATGCGACCGGCTCCGCCGTCTGCATGGAGGCTGTGCGTATTTTGCAAGCCCTCGGATTAAAACCGC